>DMIX01000300.1 GCA_003451975.1 Propionibacteriaceae bacterium | reverse complement strand
GTCCTGCGCCCAGCCTGCCGGCCGGACCCGTGCGGGCCAGCCAGCCGCGCCATCACTCGTGCTGGTCGAAAGTGTCGGGGGCGCGGACTAACCTCGCCCGCATGGTCGACCACCCACGTCTCAAACCTCGCCCACCCGGGCGGGAGTTGTCCTGGGAAGGAAGCAGATGGCTTCCACTCGTTACTACCGACGCCGGTTCCTCAACCGGCGCGGTTACCACGCTGGCGCCTATGTCATTGCCGATGTGCACCTCGAGCGGTTCGGCAGCGGCGCTTCGCGCAATGTTGAGGTGTGCGCTTCGCTCACCATCGCCGACTGCGGACGGGTCACCACGCTCGACTTCGACATGCCGGACGCTCGGTCGACAGCCAATGCGCTCTACAAGGCGCGGCTTCTGCAGGAGGTGGTCAATGGTTTTGTGGCCGCACTCGAGGAGTGCGCGCGCGTCGAGGACGAGCCCGAAGCACTCTGCTAGCAGAGTGCTAGCATGAGTGTCATGTCCACGCTCTACATTCGCGAAGTGCCAGAGGACGTGGCCGAGACACTGAAGGAGCGGGCTGCGGCTCAGGGTCAGTCATTGTCGGCATATGTGTCTGCCGAGCTGTCGAAGATTGCCGCCCGTCCCACCAACGGCGAAGTGGTCGCACGCCTTCGCGCGCTGGACCGCGCCGGCAGCCCCAGTGCCGATGAGATCGTCGCGGCCATCCAAACCGGACGCCGATGATCGTCGCTGACGCCTCGGCGATCGTCGAAGCGCTGGTCGGCGCCGATCCGAGCGACGGCCTTCTCGACGCACTCAGCGGCGATATCGACGCACCACACCTACTCGACATCGAGGTGCTTTCCGCGTTGCGCGGCCTCCACCTCGGCGGACGAATCACCGAGGACCAAGCCAACGACGCGCGTGCGACCTATCTCGCGCTCGCCATCAATCGGCATGAGGCCGGTCCATTCGCCGAGCGAATCTGGCAGCTGCGTCATCAGTTCACCGCCTATGACGCGGCCTACCTCGCGCTCGCCGAAGGGCTCGCCGCTCCACTGCTGACGTGCGACGCCAAGCTTGCGACCACCGGCCACTAGGTGAACGTCCGATTGACCTGAGCGCCGGGTTTGCGCCACCGGGGGTGTGACCTAGCCGGGGAGCAGATACGGCTCAAGCACAACACGCAGGAGCCGTTCGCCGTCAGCGGGCTCAACAGAGGTTCCCGACACCTCACCCACGGCCAACCAGGTCTCGGAGATCACCCACAACGCCTGAATGAGGTCGGCAATCCCTTGGTCGCTGAGGGGCCGAAGGACTCCGGTCGACCGCCACCGGCGCGCCACCGCATCGAAAGCTGCGGTTCGGCGATCCCGCACCGTGTGATACTCCGCGGCCAAGACGGGATCACCATGGAGCAATCCGAGGAGTTCGCGACCCAGGAACGCGTAGCGATGCGACAGGGCCGCGCCAGCCGCCAATCGCTTCAGGAGCTCAACCGGGGCCACGTCCATGAGGTTGGCGTCACTTCCGCTCCACACTTCTTCGTGGGCTCCCGCGAAGCCTGCATACAGCTCCCGAATGATCTCGTCCTTGTCGCTGAACCAGTAGTACAGGTTGCCGGGACTGATGCCGGCCTGAGCAGCGACATGGTTGGTGGTCACCGCCGACGTCCCGCGCTCGTTGAACAGTTCCAAAGCCGCTTCGAGGATCCGGTCACGAGTTCGGCGCGCGCTCGCGGTGGTCGGGGTACGCAACATGCTTAGAGCATAAGCACTACTGGACTGAGTTCGATACCTGACCCTGGGAGGGGATCAGATTTCGCGGCGGGGCCCCCGCGCCCATACCCAGCAACTCACCCCTCCATTTAGAGTACGCACTCTAATTAGAGTATGGTTACTAATCGTATCGAGAGGCTTCCCACCGGGCGCCCCTAACCCCCCTGCCTAGTCAACGAAGGAGTGCCACCGTGGCGAATCGGTCGAGCGAAAAGGGCGAGCCCACCACATCGAGCCCCGAGATCGTGCCCCGAACGCGGCTGACTCGCCGCGCCTTCCTGGGCGTGGTCGGTGCCGGAGTCGGCACGTTGGCCGTGGGCGGCTTGACGTGGAAGGCCGTCCAAGGCGGGGTATTCGCCACGGGAACAGGCCCGGCCTACGCCGCCTGGGACGCACTCGGCGCGCCAGGCGACGCCACCCTGGCCCTGGTAAGCGCGGCGGTCTTGGCCGCCAACGCCCACAACACCCAGCCCTGGCTCTTTCGGGTGAGCCCCGACCGCATCGATCTTTTCGCGGACCCGACCCGCACGATCGGGGCAATGGACCCCCTGCTGCGTGAGCGGGACCTCAGCCTCGGGTGTGCGTTGGAAAACTTGGTTCTTGCTGGCCCTGCCCATGGCCTGGCCACCACAGTGGCCCTGCTGCCCGAGGCGAGCGACCCGACCCACATCGCCCGCGTCAACCTCGGCGCCACAGCCACTGCCGCGTCGCCGCTGTACGCCGCCATCGCGAATCGCCACACCGACCGCAACGCGTACGACACCTCCCGCACCGTGGCTCTCGCCCAGTTGGACGCGCTGGGCGCTCTCGTCGACACCCCCGATGTCGGGCTCGCCTGGTTCGTCCGCGACGCCGAGAAGGCCACCTTCGGCGAGCTCACCCTGCGCGCCACCGAGGCGATCATCGCCGACCCGCAGCAGGCGACCGACGATTACGCCTGGTACCGCAGCAGTTGGGACGAGATCCAAACGAAGAAAGACGGCATCACTATCGACCCATCTGGCCAATCAGCACTGATCCGCGCCCTGTCGAAAATCGTCCGGGTCACCCAACAGCAGAACAACGACGGGTGGCTCAACGGAATGCGCACGATCCAGGTCCCGACAGCGGCCGCCTTCGGTGCCATCGTGGTTCGCAACCCGACGGACCGCATCCAGCGACTGACCGCGGGCCGCGCCTGGCAGCGCTTGCACCTCTCCGCAACCAACGCGGGTCTGGCAGTACAGCCGATCTGCCAGGTGCCTGAGCGCATCGACCGCGAGACCACCGCCGGGCTGCCTGCCGATTTCACAACCGCGATGACCTCACTGTTGCCATCAGGAACCCACGCCGTCATGACGTTTCGGATCGGGCACCCAACCACCACCGCGCTTCGCAGCCCCCGCCGCCCCGCGTCCGAAGTTCTGCTCTGACCCACCCCAAACAGGTTCCGAGAGCATCTTCACGGTCAACGCGGAACTGCGCCGCAAAATGGTCTTTCCCTGCTCCGGGGGCCTCGACCGGAGCCACCCACACACGGCGCAACCCACCCCGAGCGTGACGGAATCCCCCAGCCGGCGGCGTTGGCGCTAGATCAGTGGCGACGGCGAAACCGTCGCGCTGCCCCGCCACCGTGGGCAGCGTGGCTCCGCAACGGTACTCAGAGCTGAAGGTGCAGCCGCAAGGCGTCGTCGAGCTCAGCCATCAGCGGCGCAGACAAGCGCCCAACAACTGCCCCGAGGCGCTCCACCGAGACTGAGCGCACCTGCTCGGCTTGGGCCTTGGAATCCACCCGGACACCGGTTTCGCTCGCGGGCAGCAGAACCTGGAACGGATAGATGTGAGCGGTGTTGCTGGTGACTGGTACCACTGTGACCACCCCGCGCCCCAGGCGCGCGGCGACAGCGTTGGCATGGTCGTTGCTCACCACAATCGCGGGTCGACGCCTGTACGCCTCCCCAGCGAGCGCCGGATCGAAGTTGACCAGTCGAATCTCACCGCGCAGCATCAGTGAGCCCGTCAACGGCCGCCGCCTCCCACACGTCGGCGTCACCGGAGGATTCCCACTCGCCCCAGGCATCGCTGTAGGAGTTCTCCAGCTCAGTATTGGGAATCAGCCGGATGGCGGCTTGGATCGCCGCCGAGCGGGAGTTTAGACCGGCAGTTTTGGCATAGGAATCCAGTGCGGCCACATCGCTCTCCGACAAGCTCACACTGAGTTTCACCTGACTCATGCCACCAGAGTAGTACCCGTGGTAATACCGCGGCGGCCACCCGCGGGAGTTCGCGGCGAGTTGCGCTCCCCGTGCGGAATCGCCCTAGCTCAGCTGGTCAGGGCTGGGGAACCTATCGCCGCGTCCCTTCAGGCATGCTGAGTGCTCCGGAGTCAGGAATCGAATGATGCGTGCCGGAACTGCGCCAGCATTTCGCAGTTCCTCAGCCACGATTCGCAGGAAACTACGGAACATCCACGGCAGGCGTTACCCCTTCGTGTCGATGTGGGAGATCCCGACAACATCGCCGGAACGCCCCGAATCAGAGAGGTAGTTGATGGTGTAGCCAGCCTCGAAGCCGTCCTCGTCGTCTTCGTCGAAGTCGTCATCGGCGTCGAGTTCGCGGCCATCGGCTCGCACTCGAATCATGCCGTTGGTGGCTGCCGACAGTGCCGTCATCAATAGTTCAGGGGGGCGGTCCGGCTGCAGCCAGCGTCACCGATGCTGATTCGCGAAGCGGTAGGAAGGTCCACGGGTCACAGGCAATATCGCCATCGGCGGC
>DMIX01000107.1 GCA_003451975.1 Propionibacteriaceae bacterium | reverse complement strand
CGGCAGGCGGCTGGGCAGAGGATTTCGCTGAACCACCCGGGCTGTTGGCCCACTATCGGCGGCTGCGCGAAACCCCGTCGGTCGAGGTCACCCAGCGCACCGAATGGAACGTCCGCGACAGCACCGCCACCCTCGCCGTCGGAGCTAGCTCGCGCAGCCCCGGGCTTGCGCTCACCATCGACTTTGCCCACGCCTTCGGTAAGCCGGTGCGCTGTGTCCAGCCCACCGAGGTGGACGCAACACTCGCCTTCCTGGTCGGGCTTCCCCACCCCACAGTTCTGAACATCGCCGGGCCTCGAAAATCCGAGCAACCTGGCGTTTACCTGGCCGCCGCACACTGGCTGCGGAGGCTGCTTCGCCAATGGCCCACAACACAGAAAGGAGGGGCCGAATCATGACCCAAGTGGCTGTTTACAACGCCGGCGGTGGCCAACTTCTGCACACCGTCGATTTGAACCACGCGATTCGCATGCTGGTGCGCCGGGTCGCTCGCGTCCGCGAAGCCGTTGAGGACCGAACCTTCGGCCCCTATCCGCTGCCGCGCTCCCTGGAGTTGGTGCGCTGGATCTACACCCAGTGGGTGTGGGAGGCCACCGGCACTCCTCCGGTGAGCCGCGACAACGTACTGGCCCGCGACAATTACACCTGTGGCTACTGCGGACGCACCGGCACCACCTGGGACCACATCGTTCCCAAGTGCCAAGGCGGTACCTCCACCTGGCTCAACACCGTTGCGGCGTGCGAGTCGTGCAACGGCAAGAAGAAGGGCGGACGCACCCCCGAGCAGGCCGGCATGCGTCTGCAGGTGACGCCGTTCGCCCCGACCATGGCGCAGTTGCTGCCCAAGCGCCGCCGCTGAGCCCACGCCCCGGGGGGTCGGAATCGGCCCCCCGGGGCGTCCCTTCCTGCGAGCGCCCGCTCGCGCATCACCCAAACCTGCGGCAGCGCTGTGCCTACGCCTGAGGCGGACAGTGCAGCTCGCCGTGAACCTACGAGGAGAAAGGCACGACCATGAACGCCACCTTCCCGGTGCCTTTGCCGGGCACCACCAACACCTTGCTGTGGGCGCAGCCCTACGAGATCGAGCCGGCCGCAGCCGATCAGCTGCGTAACATCAGCGCCCTTCCGTGGGTCGAGCAGCTGCGGGTCATGCCCGACGTCCATCTCGGCAAGGGCGCAACCGTCGGCTCGGTGATCGCCATGCGCGACGCCGTCGCACCTGCGGCGGTGGGGGTCGACATCGGCTGCGGGATGGCCGCGGTACGCACCAGCCTCACGCTGAATGATCTGCCCGATGACCTGCATTCGCTGCGCACCGCGATTGAGGCCGCCGTCCCTCTCGGATACTCCGGCAACAACGGCACCGCTCCGATTCTGCGCACCGACTACCGGCTGAACCGCGCCTTCACCAACCTGTTGGGACGGTTCTCCGAGCTGCGGGCGCCGCGCATCGCCGACCGTGAAAGCAAGGCTGCCTCCCAGTGCGGCAGCCTCGGCGGCGGGAACCACTTCATCGAGTTGTGCGCCGCCGAGGGCGATGAGCACTTGTGGCTCACCTTGCACTCGGGAAGCCGCAACATCGGCAAGGAACTGGCTGAGCGCCACATGGCAACCGCCAAGACCCTCGAGCACAATCTGGGTCTGCGCGATCGCAATCTGGCGGTGTTCTTGGCTGGCACCGACGAGATGGAGGCCTACCTGCACGACCTGTGGTGGGCGCAGGATTACGCGATGACCAGCCGCAGCATCATGTTGGCCACCGTGGAGCGGGTGCTCACCGATTGGTGGTCCGAACAATCAGCAGCACCGGTCGGCTTCGATGAGCCGATTCTGTGCCACCACAACTACGTGGCGACCGAGACCTATGACGGTGTGGAACTGATCGTGACCCGCAAGGGTGCGATCCGGGCCGCCGTCGGTGACCGCGGGTTGATTCCGGGGTCGATGGGTACCGGCAGCTACGTGGTGCGCGGCCTGGGCAACGAGCAATCGTTGTGCTCGGCTTCGCACGGTGCTGGACGGCGCATGTCGCGCACTGCGGCCAAGCGCACCTTCACCACTGCAGATCTGGCCCGCCAGACCTCCGGGGTGGAGTGCCGCAAGGACGCCGGGGTGGTCGATGAGATTCCCGGCGCCTACAAGGACATCAACGATGTCATCGCCGCACAGACCGACCTGGTTGAGGTCACTGATCGGCTGCACACCCTGCTGTGCGTCAAGGGCTGAGTTGATGCCCGATGCCTGCCTGGGATGGCCCCGGTCATCTCAGGCAGGCATCCTTACCCGGCTGACATCATGGACGACATCGCTAGGCCTCAACGCCGAAGGCTCCCAGCTTGGAACCCCGACTGGACGTCGGTTTGGTCGGTGCCGCCACCGTGTGGCGATTCCGGCACGGCGAAGACCTGGCACGCGTGTTGGCCGAATGCCCACCGGGCGCGTTCTTCGTTTGCGATGAGGAAGCCCACGACCTGCTGTGCAGCAACCATCACGACGTGGTCAGCGGCTGGGGTGCGGCCGCTGCCTGGGTTGACGCTCTGGGCGGGTCCCCGCTGCTGACCTCGTTCCGGCGTACTCCACGCCACACCCGCCGCGGATGGGCGGGAAGCACCGAAGCCGGACCGTCTTCCCTAGACTGAGGCCATGCGAGGTTGGCGACTTCTCCTGGTTCAGATCGGCATGCCGATCGCGGTGCTGGGTTTCTACTTCCTGGTGCCCATACCGTCGGCGGACGCACCTGCCGGAACGGTGCTCGGTGCCATCATCGGTCTGGTCTGCCTGAGCTTCATCGGCTGGGTCATCATTCGCGAACTGCGCCTGGCGCAACGCCACCTGCAGCCGATCCATCTGCTGCTCGCCTTTGAGTTGGCACTGTTGGTGTTCGCCTTGATCTACTTCCTGATGCATGTTCGCGACCCATCCCAGTTCGCCGGCCTCGACACCCGTCTGGACGCGCTGTACTTCTCGATGGTCACCACCGCCACCGTCGGCTACGGCGATATTCATGCTCTCAGCCAGACCGCCCGAGCCGTCGTGACTGCCCAGATCGCGTTCAACCTGGTTTTCGTGGCCGGCATCGTCGCTCTGGTCCAAACCCAGATCCGGATGCGTTCGGAGGCTCGTATCGCCGCAGCGTCCTCACCCTCGGACGATTCACCGTCTGGGTAGGTCCTTGCTCCCACCCAAGACCGGGGTGATCCTGGCGTCGACCGAGGCAAGTCCGGCCGCGTCCAGCCGCTCCCGCAAGCCGGTCTCCTGGATCGTCGGCGGCGGGCCCAGAGCAACGATCTGCAGCACGCCCTGACGAACCGTAATCTCGCCGATCTGCCAGCCCTGTGACTGAGCCCACTCCTGAGCCGGCTCGGTCGCCTGGGCCACCATGAGTTCCTGCTGCAACACGATGGAGCTGCCGATTCCCAACGGAATCACCAGGATCAGCACCGCACCTAGCACCGTCACCAGTGCCCCGCGCCGGAGCCTGCCCACTTTCACCCCGCCCCGGATGGCGGCATGGCGCACCCGAAAGGCCAAGAAGATGATCGTCCCGGTGGCGATGATGGCGGTCACATTGGTGGTGAACAACAGCAAAGCTCCCAGCGCCTGCTGCGGCGCACCCGACTCAAGGGTGAGCCCGACCACGGCCAGCGGTGGCACCAGCGAGATGGCGATGGCGACGCCGGGCAAAGTGTCGGAGATGTCGGAGCGCACCATGGCGAAAGCCCCCACCGCACCGGTGGCCAGTGCCGCCACCAGATCGATCAACCGCGGACTCACCCGAGCTGCGATCTGGGAGTTGGTGTCGGCGGTCAACATCGCATGATGGGTCACCCCCAGTAGATAGGCGATCGCCACCACGATCAGCGCACCGGCCAGTACCAGCGCCATGTTGATCAGGATCATGCGGCGGTTGGCCAACACCACCGATAACGCAGCACCCAGAATCGGAGTCATCAACGGAGCCACGATCATGGCGCCGATCACGGTGGCGGTCGAGTCGGCGATGATGCCTGCAGTGGCAATCACCGATGACAACACGATCAGTACCCAGAATGCCGACCACTTCAGCCGATGATCACCGCCGTGGGTGATGAACAGCTTCGACATCATGCGCTGCACGGCGGCCGGCGTCGCCTGCCATTGCCGCATGGTCTCCACGGGTGCGGCGGCATCGTCCGCGGTAGCCATGTCAGGCTCCTTCCTTCGACGTCGAGGGGCTGGTCTGGACCGATTCGGCCACCATCAGCGTCGGCCAACGATGGTCAGCCGCTAGCCGTCCCACCAGCCCGACCACGGCGCCGATGATCGCCAGGACGGCGACCGCACCCCCAGCCGAAATCGTGAGCACCACGCCCAGCAACACCGCCGTGAACGGGAGCCTCATCGCCGCGGCCACAGCCGCTGCGATGGCAGCCGCGATGAGCCCGGCACTGACAGCATCACCGGAGGCAATCGAGATCGTGCTAGCCACGATCGTGGCCATCGCTACCGCCGGAAAGATCTGACCGCCCCGAAACCCACCACCCAGCGACACGGCGTAGGCCACGAACTTTCCCGACAGCACCACCAAGGCCACTCCCAGCGAGCCCAGCCCCAGGTAGTCGACCATGGCGGTCTGTCCGGACATCACCACCAGCGTGGGAGCCACTCCGGTGACCGCGGTGACGACCACCGCCACCACGCCGACCACAGCACCGCTGGCCAGCAGCAAGCCCGTGGGCCGCGACTGCCCCCACCGCCGCCACAGCGTCCCGCCACGCAACGCCAGCACGGCCAACGCCGCAGCCACCAATGACACCGGAATAGCCCAGGCCACATCGACCAGCGGCACGCTCGGATACGCCGGCAGACCTGGCAGGCTCAGCACCGACTCCCCCAGCCCGACCCACGGGCCCACCCCGACCTGCAGCGCGTAGCTGGCTGCCAGGCCGACCAGCGACGGCACCAGCACCTTCATCGAAGACAGCTTCGGGCCGGCCACGGTGGCCATTTCCAACAGCAGGATCGCCGTCACCACCGGATTTCCGAAGATGGCGCCCACCGCAGCCATGCCACCGACGATCATCATCACCTTCCGCGCCGGGGACGCCGAGTCACGCACCACCACAGCACCGGCGGCGGCGCCGATGGCGATCAGCGGCGCTTCCGGACCGAGCACCGCACCGAAGGACAATCCGGCCACTGCCGCCAACACGACCGATGCGACCTCCCGAGGCCCGATATCCATCGACAGCCCATCCAG
>DMIX01000112.1 GCA_003451975.1 Propionibacteriaceae bacterium | reverse complement strand
AGACAACCAGGAGCAACAAACCTGCGCCGCCGTTGATCGACCACGCCGAACGTTCCGCGATCTCGACACGCACTCCGTCGTGCCCGACCGGCGTCGCTGCCGGTTCGCTGTCCTGGGCCTTGCCCAGAGGCAGATCAGTATCAGACATTGCTTTCACTCCGCCCCGAGAAACTTGATATCTATGTGATATCACTTTTTCTGAGTGGGGGCAATCCTCACCGCTACAGGTTGTAGCCGATGGCCCGCAGTTGCTCGCGACCGTCGTCGGTGATCATCTCCAGGCTCCACGGCGGCAGCCACACCCAGTTGATGGAGGCGGAGTTCACCAAGCCCTCCAAGGCAAGTTGGGTGTGGTACTCGATCTGATCGGTCAGCGGGCAGGTCGGCGACGTCAACGTCATGTCGATGACGACGTCATTTCCGACATCGATAGTGACTCCGTAGACCAGCCCGAGATCAACCACGTTGACACCGAGTTCGGGGTCGACCACATCGCGCATTGCTTCCAGAATGTCGTCCTCGGTGGGACGCGCGTCGGGCACCTGATTCGTTGCCGCGCCACTGTCGGGCAGGGTGTCGTCCACCAAGTCCGAGGGCCTGATCGGTTCGCTCATCTCACTCCTTGCTTGCTGAACTCAACGCCTGGGCGAGGGCGTCCTTCAACGCCGACCAGCCGAGCATGGCGCACTTGACTCGGGCCGGAAACTGGGCCACCCCGATGAAAGCGACCGCGTCTTCCAAGCGTTCCTCATCGGGATCGAAGTTCCCCTGGGAGTGCATCATCTCGGTGAACTCGGCGTTCAACTCCAGAGCCTCGGCGACCGTGTGGCCGATCACCAGATCGGTCATCACCGAGGTCGAGGCCTGCGAGATCGAACAACCGATCCCTTCGTAGGACACATCCGCAATTTCCTCGCCGGCCAGATGCACCCGCAGCAGCAACTCGTCGCCACAGCTGGGGTTCACATGGCTCACCTGGGCCTCGTAGGGCTCCCGCAGACCGCTGTGATGCTTCGCCTTGTAGTGATCCAGGATGATCTCCTGATACAACGCTTCGACGCTGCTCATAGCTTTCCTCCGAAGAACTCCGCGACCCAGCCCAGCCCATGAGCCAACTCATCGATCTCGCTGGTGGTCGTATAGAGGTACACCGATGCCCGGGTTGAGGCCGCCAGGCCGAGTCGCTCGTGCAACGGACGGGCACAGTGATGACCGCCACGCACCGCGATCCCGCGCGAGTCCAGCAACTGCATCACATCGTGCGGATGCACCTCGGTGCCATCGGCTGTGGTCAGGCTGAAGGCGAAGGCGCCGCGTCGCAGCGTCGGATCCTTCGGACCAAGAATCCGCAGCCCCGGCACCCGCGACAGCCGAGTCATGGTGTAGGCGGTGAGCCGCTCCTCATGAGTGGCGATGTTCTCCAGGCCGATCTCGTTCAAGTAGTCGATCGCGGCCCCCAACCCCACGGCTTGAGCGATTGGCGGAGTGCCGGCCTCGAAGCGGTGCGGCGGTGCCGCGAAGGTCGAGCCGGTCATCTTCACGACCTTGATCATCTCGCCGCCACCGAGGAACGGCGGCAGCTCGGCGAGCAGGTCGTAGCGTCCCCACAACACACCGATACCGGTGGGTCCCAACATTTTGTGACCGGTGAAAGCCAACAGGTCGGCGCCCAACGCAGCCACATCCACCGTGGCGTGCGGCGCAGCCTGAGCGGCATCCACCACCATCACCGCACCTACCGCGTGCGCCTTGGCCGCGATATCGGCCACCGGATTCACCGTGCCCAACACATTGGAGACTGCGGTGATCGAGACCACTTTGGTGCGTTCGTTGATGAGGTTCTCTGCTTCGGCCTTGTCCAGGTCGAGCAGGCCGTCGGAGGTGATGTCGTACCACCGCAGCACCGCGCCGGTACGTTCGGCCACCAACTGCCACGGCACAATGTTGGAGTGATGCTCCATCACTGAGATCACGATCTCATCGCCAGCGGCGAGTCCCTCGCCCAAGGTTCGTGCCGCGAGGTTGAGCGCCTCGGAGGCATTCTTGGTGAAGATCACCTCTTCAGGACGGGCGGCACCGATGAAGGTAGCCACCTTCTGCCTCGCCGCTTCGAAAGCTCCGGTGGCCTCCATGCCCAGGGTGTGCATCGCTCGAGCCACATTGGCGTTGTGGTGGCTGTAGTAGTCACTGAGCGCGTCGATAACGACCTGGGGCTTCTGAGACGTGTTGGCCGAGTCCAAGTACACCACCTGCCTGTCCCCCACCTGGCGAGCCAGGATCGGGAAGTCACCGCGAATCGCGGTCACGTCATAGCCGGTGGTGTCAGGCATTGGCCTTGGCAGCCTTCACGAACTTGTCGTAACCCTCGATCTCCAGGCGATCAGCCAGCTCAGCTCCGCCTTCGGCGACGATGTGGCCATCGACGAACACATGCACGAAGTCGGGCTTGATGTAGTTCAGGATCCGCGTGTAGTGCGTGATGAGCAGGACGCCACGGTCACCCGCAGCGGTGTAGCGGTTCACGCCTTCGGAGACGATTCGCAGCGCATCGATGTCCAGACCGGAGTCGGTCTCGTCCAGGATGGCGAACTTGGGATTGAGCAGTTCGAGCTGCGCGATCTCAGCACGCTTCTTCTCACCACCGGAGAAGCCCTCATTGAGGGAGCGAGCGGCGAAGCTCGACTCCAGTCCAACCCTGCCGAAGGCCTCGCTAACGTCCTTGACCCAGGTGCGCACCTTCGGCGCTTCCCCGCTGACCGCGGTCTTGGCGGTACGCAGGAAGTTGGCCATCGACACCCCCGGCACCTCCACGGGGTATTGCATCGCCAGGTACAGACCGGCGCGAGCCCGCTCATCCACCGTCAGGGTGGACAGTTCGGTACCGTCCAGCGTCACCGAGCCCGCCGTGATGTGGTACTTCGGATGGCCGGCGATGGAATAGGCCAGAGTCGACTTGCCGGAGCCGTTGGGGCCCATAATCGCGTGGACCTCACCGGTGCCGACGGTCAGGTCGACGCCTTTGAGGATCTCCTTGGGTCCGTCCTCGGTCTCGACCTCCACGTGCAGGCCGCTGATGCGAAGTTCACTCATGTCTTACTGCTCCCGGGTGTCGAAGGGCTGGGTGTCAAAGGGCTGGGNNATTTACTGCTCCTGGATGTCGATGGGATTGTCGGTATCGATGAAGATGTCGGGGCCGTCCAGACGGACGGGGTAGGTCGGTATTGGCGCAACGGCTGGGGGTTCAAGGGGTTTGCCGTTGCGCAGGTCGAAGCGGGATCCATGCGCCAGGCACTCCAGAGTGCAGCCGTCCACGTCGCCTTCACTGAGCGGCACATCGGCGTGTGAGCACCGGTCCGCCGCGGCAAACAGACCCTCGGCAGTGTTGACCACCGCGATGTCGTAATCCCCGCCCAGGTCGACGGCCAAGACCGATCCCACCGGGACCTCACTCAGCGCGCAGGCGCGTGTGAAGCTCATTCGCCGGCTCCGTTCCCGCCACCGACCATGACGGCGAGTTCCTGCTCGACGGCGACCATCAGACGCTCCTCGACCTCAGGCACGCCGATGCGGCGGATGATATCGGCGAAGAATCCGTGAACGACCAGGCGGCGAGCCTCGTCCTCGGGGATACCGCGCGAGCGCAGGTAGAACAGCTGCTCGTCATCGAAGCGCCCCGTGGTCGAGGAGTGGCCGGCGCCTTCGATCTCGCCGGTCTCGATCTCCAGATTGGGAACCGAGTCGGCGCGGCACCCGTCGGTGAGCACCAGGTTCTTGTTGGTCTCGTAGGTGTTGATGCCTTCGGCCACTTTGCGGATCAGCACGTCGCCGACCCATACCGAGTGAGCACCCTCCCCTTGCAGCGCGCCGCGGTAATCCACATGGCTATTGGTCCTGGGCGCGTTGTGGTCGACGAACAGCCGGTGCTCGACGTGCTGGCCGGCGTCCACGAAGTACACCCCGAACTGCTCCAGGGACCCGCCCGGGCCTGCGTAGCGCGCAGTCTCGGCCATGCGGGTCACATCGCCACCCAGGCTGGCGGCGACCACCCGCACCTGGGCATCGCGGCCGACCGTGAGGGCGTGGTGTCCGCCGTGGATCGCGCCGGCATCCCAGTCGGTGATGGTGACGAAGCTGACCGTGGCACCGTCCCCGACGATGAGGTCGGTCTTCTCATTCAGCGTCGCGGTGCCGACATACCGAACCACGATGGTGGCCTTGGCATGGGCGCCGATGGTGACCACGAACTGCTGGGCGACGGTCTGCCCGGTGCCGGTTGCGGTCAGGATGATCGGCTCGGACAACTCGGTATCGGCCGGCACATTCAGTTGATAGGCCCGGTTGCAGTTCTGGACGGCCAGTGCCGAAATTCGATCAATCGGCGCCTCCGAGGCCAACTCTCGGGCGCGCTGGGCATCGATCGGCTCCAGGGTGACCCCCGACGGCAGTTCCGTGGCCCAGTCC
>DMIX01000377.1 GCA_003451975.1 Propionibacteriaceae bacterium | reverse complement strand
CACCCCCAAAGACTAGCCCGAACCGCTGCGGTACTCAGGCCTGTGGGCGCCGAGCACCGGTTTCGGCGAGCAGCAGCCGCAGCGCGGCAGCGGGGGTACCGGCGATGCGTTGGCGCTCATAGCTGGCGCCGTGCTCGGCCAGGTCGGCGGCGAAGGCGAGTTCAGCTTCGCAGTCCAGTTCGCGGGAGATGGTGGCAAGCCGGTCGACCCACTTCACCAATCCCTCACGCAGCGGCACTTCGCGCGTTCCGCCGGCAGGCAGGATGACGTCGGCATCCATGCCATAACGAGCGGCGCGCCACTTGTTCTCCCGTACCAGCCACGGCGGCAGCTGCTCGACAGTCTGATCACGTTCATAGCCGCGGGAAATGTACTCGGCAAAGCACTGGGTCAACGCGGCGATACAACCCAGCTCGGCCAAGGTAGGAACGGAGTCTGCGGTGCGATTCTCCACGGTTCCGAATTTCGGCGAGGGACGCACGTCCCAGCGGATCTCGGCGGCCTCATTGATCATGCCGCAGGCCAGGAGGTCGTCGGCGTAGGCCTCGAACTGCGCCCAATCGCGCATCGGATAGGGCAGACCGTTGGTAGGGAGCTGTTGGAAAAGCATGGTGCGCTGGGAGGCGAAAGAGGTGTCTTCCCCCTCCCAATACGGCGAGGAGCAGCTCACCGCCAGCAGATAGGGATAGAACCGGGCTAGGCCGCAGGTGAGCGGCAGCGCCTTCTCGCGATGGTCGACCCCAATGTGGACGTGGGTGCCGCAGATCGCCATCTGGCGTCCCCAGTAGCCGGTGCGCTCGGCCACCAGGTCGTAGCGGGGTCCACGGAAGCGCTGCTGGTCGGCGGAGCGACTGAACGGATGGGTGCCTGAGCCCAGCACCGCGAGATTGCGTGGACGCAGCGCTGCGTTGAGCACCTGCAGGCTGGCGTCGATATCAACGATCGCCTCGGAGACGCTGCGATGCACTCCGGAGACGAGCTCCACCATGGTGGTGAGGTATTCCTTGCGGATCGGCGAGTCCGGGTCCGAGCCGCAGGCGGCCAACACCGGCTCGGCCTCGGGGGCCAGTTCGCCGGTGTCGAGATCGACTAGGGCCAGCTCCCATTCGATGCCCACGCTGCTTTGCGCGGAGGGGGCGAACTCGATGAGCATGGGCGCTCCTCGCCTGTTGGGGGTGTGGCCGATTCTAGGGGTGTGCTCACCAAACCAGAATGACTTTTCCGATGTTTGCACCGGATTCCAAGTGGTCGTGAGCGTCGGCGACCTGAGTGAAGTCGAAGCGGGACTCCGGCGCGATTCGCAGCCGACCGGCGGCGATCAGCGGCCAGACGAGCTCGGCTACGCGTCCGCAAATTTCCGCCTTCTGAGCTACCGGACGTCCCCGCAGGCTGGTTGCGGTGACCGTGGCGCGTTTGGTGAGCAGCCGATTCAGGTCCAGGGTGCCTTTGCGTCCGCCCTGCAGGCCGATGACGACCAGTCGGCCGTCGGCGGCCAACGCGGCCACATTCGGTTCGAGGTATTTGGCACCCATCACATCCAGGATCACATCCACGCCGCCGCCCTCAGTGGCCTCGGTGACTGCGGCGGCCCAGTCGTCGTGGTAGTCGAGGGCGACATCGGCGCCGAGTTCACGGCACAGTTGCAGTTTTTGGGCCGAACCCGCCGTGGTGATGACCGTGGCACCCAGGGCCTTGGCGTATTGGATCGCGAAGGTGCCGATGCCTCCGGTACCACCATGGATCAGGACGGTCTCTCCGGCGCTGAGCTGCACGTGGTCGAAGTTGGACACCACCGTGGCGGCGACTTCGATGAGCCCGGCGGCCGAGATCAGCGGCACGCCCGGTGGCGGCGGCACCACCTGGCCGGCCGGAACGACCACATATTCGGCGTAACCGCCACCGGCCAGCAGCGCCACGCACTCATCGCCGGGGTTCCACCCGGTCACGCCGTCGCCGGTGTCGGCGATCACCCCCGACACCTCCAGGCCGATGACATCGCTGATTCCGGGAGGCGGCGGGTAAAAGCCCTGTCGTTGCAGCAGATCGGCGCGGTTGACGCCGGCCGCCGTCACGGCGATGAGTACTTCGCCGGGTCCTACGGCGGGCGTCTCGGCCTCGGCCAGCGTCAGATTCTCGGTGCCGCCGGGGGCGGAGACGGTAACGATGCGCATGCCTCCAGCTTTCCACGTCGGAGGCATCCTGGCGAGGCACGCAGGTGGTACTTGACGGTAAGCTGGCCGGGCTCCTGGCGAGGTCGCATAGTGGACTAGTGCAGCCGCCTTGAAAGCGGCCGAGCTTCACGGCTCCGTGGGTTCGAATCCCACCCTCGCCGCCAGGTCGCGCACCCCGCCGGTTCGACGAGGGGGTGCGCGCTGCTATTTGTTCGGGTGGTAGGCGCAGGCGTCGTCGAGGTTGCTGGTGGTTTTCTTCGTCTTGGTCGCCGTGGGGCTGGGCGAGGCTGTCTGCGTCGAGGACGAACTGGGCTCACTGGTGGCACTGGGGCTCGCTGCCGGGGTGGCGGTGGCATTCGCCGCGGCGTCGGCGTCGGCGAGCGCTCGCTTGACGCGCTTACGCACCGACGGCCAGTTCGGGTTGGTGGTGTCAAAGCCGATGCTGTGATTGAGCAGAATGTTGCGGATCGAGTTGTTTTGAGCCTTCAAGGCCAGGTCGGCCAAAGCCGGGAACAGCGATCGGGGCACGTCGGTACGCAGGGTTTTGGTGCCGGCCGCGACGATCGACTGGAAGTTGTTCAAAATGTTGACCGGGTTGGCCTGCTTGACCACGGCATTGATGACGCACTGTTGGCGTTCCATGCGCTTGTAGTCGGTGGTTTGGTAGCGCCCGCGGGCAAACCACAGTGCCTTGTTGCCCCCGAGATGCTGGTTCGGCCCGATCTCGATCCACCCTGACGGCGCAACGGCGGCCTTGGTGCCGCTGGCGTTGCTGCCGCCGATCGGCACCCGGTCGTTCACGTTGACGGTGATGCCGCCGATGGCGTTGATGATGTCTTTGAAGCCATCCATGTTCACGATGACGTGATAGTCGATGTCCAGACCCAGTGCCTCACCGACCGAGACCATCATCACCGAAGCGCCGAAGTCTTTGGTGTCGCCCAGAATGTTGTTGGGCACGGTAGCGGGGATATTTCGGTACATCGCGTTGAGCGCGTACTCCTGATTCAGCGGATCGCCGTTGTAGAAACCATTCGGGAAGTACTCGTGTAGCGGCGAGTCCTTGGGGAAGGGCATCCGTGCCGTCTGGCGGGGAATGTTGATCAGCGTGATCGCGCCGTTGGTGGTGTTGATCGAGGCCACCGAGACACTGTCGGGACGGATGCCGAGCTTGATGTCTCGGCCAGTGCCGGAGTCGCCCCCCAGAATCAGAATATTGATGCGCTGCTTGCCGTCCCAGGGGTCCTCGACATTGACGGGCGTTCCCTCGTCGTAGGCGGAGAGGGCGACGGCGCTGGTGTAGGAGAGATTGGCGCCGATCGCCATCGGAGCTGCCACGGCAAACGCCAGACCGCCGACGAGGATGCCTCCGGTCACCCGCTGCACCGCTGTTGCTCGTGCCGGGCGCAACTCCAGGTGGGTGGTGGTGATGACGACCACCCAGCCCAAGGCCACCAGCAGCAGGGCCACAGCAGCGATGACGAGCACGGTGGGATCGGTCGCCATCGCGGTCAACGACTTGGGTTTGGTCATCGACACAAAGGTCAATCCACCGATGACCACGACCAGCAGCCCCATGATGATGCCGCCGATGATTCGATGCCCGGCTCGCCACAGGCCGAGGCCGGGAATGATGGTGCCCAAAACGGTCCATCCGACCGCGCCGCCGAAGCCGGGACGGACTCCGCCGTCGCTGGTGAGATCCTCGACTGATATGCGTCGTCCCCGAGAGGGTCCAGACGAGTTACTCTCCGGCGATGTGGTCATCTACAGGTCCTTCGGCGGTAATGGCAGGTAAAGACTAGCCCGCTATGACAAGAACCCAGGCTTTCCGGAGCGTGGCGATTGAATCGCCTCATTCCTGGTGGTCGGGACGCAGCAGTTTCTCGGTCGGCACCTCGTCAGGGTCGACGGTTCTGGCTGGCGCTTCGAGGGGGGCGTCGCGATGCTCGCGGGTCTCGAACATCGTCGAGGTCAACACTCGGTAGAGCTCATCGGAGGACGGTAGGAAGTCGACGGTGCGCAGCGCCTGGTCCTGACCTGCCGATTCCAAGACGAACTCTCCGTAGCCGAGAACCTGACCAAGAGCGGAGCGTGCGTAGCTCATGTCGGTCACCTTCTCCAGTGGCATCATGGCGACTTTCCGGTTGAGCAGCCCGTAGGTGAGGATCAGCCGCCTGCGGGTGGCGCCGAACCAGGCGAATTGCCACTCGACCAATCGGTAGAAGGCACGTCCCATCAGCGCGAGCCACAGCAGCAAAGCCACCACTCCGGCCTCCGGGAAGCCTTCGCTCAGTCGAGCCACTAGGAGCAGCATCACGACACCGGCGACGAGCGCGGTCGCGATGGGTTCGGCGATGGTTATCCAGTGTTTGCGGGTGACGAAGACGATGTCTTTGTCACCGGGGACGGTGTAGCGCTGCAGCATACGAACCCCGGCCTCGGGCAGCCAGTGCCCGTCCATGTCATCCGACCAGGGTGGTGAAGAATCTGCCGAAGCCGTCGACGGTGTTGACCAGCAGATCCCAGATCGAATGGACGACCGCAGCAGAGCGTTCCGGGTCACGGACGACGGCAAAGGTAATGAAGATAGCCACCAGCACGATGATGATGGTCTTCAGCTTCGCTGGCATGGCACCTCCTCCTGCGGTCGCGCGTGGTGATGGCGGTACTCGGCCACCACTTTGGACGATAGCTGCCCGTCCGGGTCGCTGGCGTGAGACACGCCGCCACCTGGGCAGGGCGGACCCCGCAGGTTTTTTTGCCGCACCCCTTCCCAGCCTTGTAGGCTGACCGCGGTCTTGGAGGTGTCGCCTAGTCCGGTCTATGGCGCCCGCCTGCTAAGCGGGTTGAGGGCTTCAACCCTCTCGTGGGTTCAAATCCCACCACCTCCGCCATGTTGTGGGAAGTGTCCCTCTCGAGAGTTGCTCGGGAGGGACACTTTCGGTTTCGGCTCAGCGCGGAGTTGCACGGACGGCGAGTGGGTTGAGAAGTCGCGATCAGGCCGGGGTAGTGGGAGGCACGGTCAGGCCGTTGAGGAGGACTTCCTGAAAGAGCCGCCAGTGCTCGGGGTCGCGCTCGGCTGCGGCGTCGGTCATGGCCATCAGGATCGGCAGGTCGGTGATGGTTAGGTCTGGCCGGACGCTGCCGTGGGCTTGGGCCCGCTCCAGCAGGGCACCCATTACCCGGTCGAGGTCCGCGGCTGCCGAGGGTGGCTTCATCGGCGTCCCATGCAGCATGAGGTCGCGCAGGCCTTTCACCTCGGCGAGGTCTTCAGCCAGGCGGATCATCGCCGAGGAGAGCCCGACCCACGGGTCGGGCTCAGCCAGGGCCGTTTCAGCGAAGGAGATGAACTCAGCCAAGCGATCGTCGTACAACCCCTCGATCAGGGCGTGCTTGTTCGGGAAGTGTCGATAGGCCGTCCCGACTCCCAAGCCTGCGTGATGAGCGACATCGTCCAGGGTCGCTTCCAGGCCGCGCTCGGCGAACACCTCTCGAGCCGAACGAAGGAGTCGGTCGCGGTTCGCACGCGCATCGCTGCGGGGTCGACGCTGTCGATCATCAGGATTCACAGTCCAATCATATAACCGGAGATGAGAACTCCGTATAAGATTCGGTCGGGGAGTTGTTGCGAGCACAGTGTGAGGTAGGTAGGCATGTCGGCAGAGAGTGACGTGAACCAGGCGGCTGAGCAACAGGCCTGGCGTCCGCCGCAGCGGTTCGGCGTGATCTTCGCTTCCTTATTAGTGGCGATGCTGCTGTCGTCGCTGGACCAGATGATCTTCAGCACCGCGCTACCGACGATCGTGGGAGAACTCAACGGCCTGGAGTACATGGCCTGGGTGACCACGGCCTACATCCTCGCCGCCACCATCGGCATGCCGGTCTACGGCAAGCTCGGGGACCTCATCGGCCACAAGCGTGTGTTCGTCGCGGGCATCGCGGTATTCGTGGTCGGGTCCATCGTTGCGGCCAGCACCACCACGATGAGCTGGCTGATCGTCGGACGCGCGATTCAGGGATTGGGCGGCGGTGGCCTGATGATCACCTCGCAGGCTGTCCTCGCCGTTCTTCTGCCGGCGCGGCAGCGGGCGAAATACACAGCGCCAATGGGGGCAGTGTTCGGATTGTCCTCGGTCTTGGGGCCGCTGCTGGGTGGTTGGTTGACCGACTACCACAGCTGGCGTTGGGCGCTGTGGATGAACGTCCCGCTCGGCATTCTCGCCCTGGTTGCCGCCGTATGGGGCATCCGCTTGCCGACGCAACGAGGCAAAGTCGATCTCGATACCTGGGGTATCACCAGTCTGGCCCTCGCCGTCACCGGCACCGTGTTGGTCGCCAGTTGGGGCGGTGAGCACTATGCCTGGACCAGCCCGACCATTCTCGGATTGATTGCGGTGGCCATCGCCGGCTGGGTCGCCTTCGTCGTAGCGGAGCGTCGCGCCGGCGACCCGATCATGCCGCTTTCGCTGTTCGGCAACCGAACCTTGGTGCTCGCCATCGCGATTGCTGTGATTGCTGTCGGCATCGGAAGTTTCGCCGTGACCAGCTACCTGCCCACCTATCTGCAGATGGCCTATGGCGTCAGTGCCACAGTCTCGGGGCTGCTGATGCTGCCCATGATCATCGGCATCATCGTTGGTACGACGACCACGGGGATCGCGATCAGCCGCACCGGGCGGTATCACACCATCGTGTTCGTCGGCGTGATCGGCACCGCGATCGGCACCGGGTCGTTGTCACTGCTGGACGAGACCAGCAGCATTCTCGCGCCAGTGATCTGCACGGTGATCATCGGGCTGGGGGTCGGCGCACTGATGCAGAACCTGCTCGTGGTGGTTCAGGACCAGTTCTCCATCCATGACAGCGGCTCGGTCACCGCCACCTACAACTTCTTCCGTGAGATCGGCGCGGCCCTTGGCGTGGCCGTCGTGGGCTCAGTCTTCACCGGTCGGCTCACCAGTGGCCTCCAGGCTGCGTTGGGCGATGCGCTCGGCAGCGTCGTCGACAACGTTTCCTCGTTGACTCCGCAGATCGTGCGCAGTCTGCCGGAGGCCTCGCGGATCGCCGTCACCGCGGTCTACGCCGACTCGCTGCTGCCGATCTTTGCCTGGACGCTGGGGCTGTTCGTCATTGCCTCGGTGCTCGCCTGGTTCATGCCGCGCAACACCCTTGGCACCGGGATCCTGCCGGAGGCCACCGAAGAGGCGGGATCCCGAAGTGACGCAGTGGACTGAGCCTGAGATCCGCTCACTCATGGATGTGATCTCTGATCCTCGGACGATCTCATGATGTCCGATCATGGCCATTCTGCGCGGAGCAGTGCAGCCATGATCTGGACGGGTCTGGGGCCTGGTTGACGAAGTCGAGGTGTGCGACCCGCAGGCATCGCCCGGAACGGCCGCCGCGGGGCGCTGTCAGAACATCGGGTGCGGATTCGCCGCAGATTCGGGCACCTGCTGAATCACGTCCCAGTGCTCAACGATCAGGCCGTCTTCGATGCGGTACATATCCACCACCGAGCCGCCACGCTGACCGTCGCGCCAGGCGTGCAGGTGAATGACGGCGAAGGACCCATCCACCAGGACTCGCTGAATATCCAGGTGAAGATCCGACCCAGCGATGCTCGCCTCGAGCGCGACGATCGCGGCTTCCCGTCCGTCGGCGACGCCCGGGTTGTGCTGGACGTAGTCGTTGGTCACATAGGCCTCCATCGCGGCCCGGATGGCTCGTTGACCGTAGAACAGTTCGACAAACGGCTCGATGACGCCTCTGGTGGCCTCCGAGGACCGATCACTGGTGGGCGTGGCGAGCGCAGCTTGATCGTCCGATGTCATTGTGGTTTCCCGGCTTTCGCGATCAGGTGGCAGACAATGGCCAACACGATGGCACTGAGGAACGTGAGCGCCAGCGGAAGCGCGCTTTCCCCGGCGCCAACTCCCACCACCGCGGATGCAACCGCACCCAGGGCATATGCGCCAGCACCCAGCCAGGCCGAACCACGGCCGGTCTTCCGAGGTACCGCAGCCAGGGCGAGTGCGGTGGTGTTGCCGAGGATGAATCCCAGGCCGTAGAAGGCCACGAACAACGCCAGCACAATCCATGCCGAGTTCACGCCGAAACCGACCAAGGCGGTGAATGCGACCGAGCCGATCAGCATCAGGCCGAGGCCTCCGGTGACCAGATCGGACGGCTTGACCCTGTTGGTGAGCGCGGCGGCGGTGGCGTTGCCGCTCATGAGGACCAGTGCCCCGAGTCCGAAGACGATGCCGTAGACCGTCGAACTGGTGCTCCAGACGATCTGAAACACCACCGAGGACGCCGTGATGTATGCCATGAATCCGGCCATCGCGAAACCGAAAGTCAGCATGTTGCCCAGGTAGGCCCGGGACAACAGCGACCTGTCGGTCGTGGCGGCTCGCTCTTCGCGGTGCCGGGTCCGCACCTGTTTCGGATAGGTCTCCGGAATCCACAGCACTGCGGCTACCAGGACCAACGCGACCAGCCCGGCGACGACCAGGAGCAATCCTCGCCAACCCAGAGGTGTGGCGAGCACGCCACCCAGCACGGGGGCGAGAACCGGCGCGACCCCGCCGATCAACATCATTAGGCTCAGTGCACGCGCCGCTGCGCGTCCCTGCGCAACATCGGTGACCACGGTGCGGCTCATCACCATTCCTGCGGCGGCGGTGAGTCCCGCGACCAACCGGGCGACCACCAGTACTGCCAGGGAGGGTGCCAAGGCGGCGACCAAGGAGGCGACCAGACAGATGGCGGTACCCACCAGGAGCGGTCGGCGGCGCCCATAGCGATCTGCGAGTGGACCAAAGACGAGTTGGCCGACGCCGCCGCCCAGGAGGAAGGCGGTCACGCTCCATTGCACCTCGCCGGAGCTCGCGTCGAGTTCGCTCATCATCTGCGGGAAGGCAGGAAGATACAGATCCATCCCGATCGGAGCCACCATGGCCAACAGACCGAGCGAGCCGAGCAGAGTGGCCGGCAGCCGATCGGAATTCGCCGGGTTCGGTGCGGCCGCCACCGCTGGACTACTGAGCACTGGCCGATGCTCCCATCGAGACTGCTTGGTTGACTGCTTCGGGATCAAGGATCGAATCGAGCACCAGATGTGTTGCTCCGATGACGCCTTCCAGTCCGGCAGTCGCCGCGGGCACGATCCTGAGATGTTGGCTCGCCAGCGGAAGTGCGCGTCGGTAGACACTCTCCCGGACGCCGGCGATCAGCGGATCGCCGATCTCGGCGATTTCTCCGCCGAGCACGATCACTTCGGGGTTGAGGAGTGCGATGCACGCGGCCAGGACCGATCCGATGGCGCGTCCGGCCTCCCGCACGAGATGCGTGGTCTCGAGGTTTCCGGCCCTGGCCAGGTCGACAACGTCAGTCGGCACTCGAGCTGGTAGACCTTGCTCGGCGAGTGCACTGGCCAAGGCTTGGCCGCCGGCGAATGCCTCGATGCAGCCCCGGTTGCCGCACCGGCAAGGACGGTTCTCTGCCATGGGTGCGTAGACGTGACCGATATCGCCGGCAGCGCCTTGGGCGCCGCGGCAGATCCGGCCACCGGTGATGATCCCGGCGCCGATCCCGGCGCCCACTTTCACGTACATGAAGTTCTCGACGTGGGGCCAATGGCTGGCTCGTTCACCGATGGCCAGCAGGTTCGCGTCGTTGTCGACAAAGGTCGGGCAGCTGAACCGCGAAGAAAAGGCTTCAACCACATCGAAGCCGTCCCATCCGGGCATGATCGGCGGGCTGATGAGGCGACCGGTGGCGAACTCGACTGGGCCAGGAAGCCCGATTCCTACGCCTGCTACGTCGTGGGTCGCACGGCCAGCCGAAGCCAGGAGCGCCTCGAAGTGCTTGATGACGGCGGGGATGACCACCGCGGGTCCATCGGCGACATTGATCGGGCCCGACCAGTGCGCGATCACCTCGGCTTTGAGATTGGTGACGGCGAGAACCGCATGCTGGGCACCGATGTCGGCGGCGAGCACGATTTGTGACTGTCCTAGGAAGGCATAGACCGCCGAGGGTCGACCCCCGGTGGTGGCCGGCGTCGTCTCACCGACCATTCCGGTTGCGACCAACTCGGCTAGTCGGTGACTCACCGTTGACCGAGCCTGGCCGGTGAGCGCAGCCAACTCCGACCTTGTGCGCGGTCCTTCCTCACGCAGGATGGTCAGGATGTCGCTCACTCTGCTGGATCGGGGTGGCATCAGCGAGCCTTTCTGGGACGGGTGGATCGCTTTCGCGGTGATCGTAGCACCGTTATGACGGATGTTCCGTTTCCTGTCGTCATAAGTCCCCCTGATTCCAGTCCGTCTAGGCTCATCTAGCTGGCCGCAGCCCACGAGGAGCGCCCACTTAGGCACATGCAGGGCACTACTTCATCAAGTTTTATCGATTAGTGACCTTAGGTCTGTTGACACCGACCGGAAGTCGTGGATACCGTCGGCGAAACGCAATGGAGCGTCCGCGCTGGTGGAAGGCTCCCTGAGAACTGTGAAGGGGACTCATGAGCAAGCTGAGGATCGGCATTGTGGGCCTGGGCTTCATCGGGACGCAGAAGCATCTGGTCGGCCTCGCTCAGCACACAGACAAGTGCGAGATCGTGGCCTTCTGCGACTATGAGCTGGACAAGGCCCAGGCTGCGAAAGACACCTACGGGTCGCCCGACTCCTACGTCACCGCCGACTATCGCGATCTGGTGAACGATTCGACTCTGGACGTCATCCACGTGTGCACCTGGAATACCAACCACTGCGAGATCACCTGCGCAGCGCTCGAAGCGGGCAAGCATGTCTTGTGCGAGAAGCCGATGGCCGTCACGGGCGAGGACGCCCGCACGATGCGCGATACCGCTGAGCGCACCGGCAAGAAGCTGTCCGTGGGCTTCCAATACCGGCTGCGCAAGGAGTCGCAGTTCCTGCGCAAGGTCGTCGACGAGGGCCGCCTCGGCGAGATCTACGCTGCCAAGGCCCACGCGGTACGGCGCCGCGGAGTCCCGACCTGGGGCGTATTCACGGACAAGGAGAAGCAGGGCGGCGGCCCGCTGATCGACTTGGGCGGCCACGCCATCGACCTCGCTTTGTGGTACATGGACAACTACGACGTGACCTCGGTCACCGGCGTGGTCAACTACAAGCTTGGCGACAAGCCCGAAGGCAATATGGCCGGCCCATGGGATCCCGCCACCTACACAGTTGAGGATTCCGCCTTCGGGTTCGTGAGATTCACCAACGGTGCGTCTCTGTTCGTCGAGGCCGCCTGGGCGTTGAACGTCCAGGATTCCCGTGAAGCCTGCGTGACGCTGTGTGGCACCGAAGGTGGTGCCGACACCGTCCAGGCGAAGGGCAGCGCCGATCTGGTGGTCACGCTGAACAACGTTCAGGGGGGCGATCTGGTCAAGACCCAACCCGAAGTGGGTGCCGCCTACTTCGGTTCGGGTGAGAACGCCATGAGTGGCTTCGAGTACATGGGCGGCCTTGAAGCCGGCCAATGGCTGGATGCGATTCTGAACGACACCGAGCCATTGGTCACCGCACGACAAGCCTGCGTAGTGACCGAGATTCTCGATGCCATCTACACCTCGGCGNNCCCGTCAATTTTCACTGATCCGACTGTACGAACCGACAAGGAGACCCAACGATGCGATTCACCTTCGGCAAACGAGCGGCTGCCATTACGGCAGCCGTGAGTGCCGCCGCCATGATGTTCTCAGCCTGTGGTGGTCAATCCACTCAAGGCGGAGCGAGCACAGCGACCGGCGGAACACTCACCATCGCCATGCAGGGCGACATCACCACTTATGATCCCTGGTCCGCCCAGAGCGGCCTGAACGGATCCCTCTTCGTGATCGGCGGGCTGTACGACTCGCTGCTGAACCTCGACGAGAGCGGCCAGCCGGTCGCCAACGTGGCAACCTCGTGGGAGTCGGCCGATTCCAGCCACTACACGCTGACCCTGCGCGATGACGTCAAGTTCACCGACGGCACAGCGCTCAATGCTGAAGCCGTGGTCAAGAACGTCGAGTACGCAGCGAAGGTGAAGACCCCCGGCGAGTGCAACTCCTACCTCACCGGTGTCACTGCCACCGCCAAGGATGACACCACAGTGGAGTTCGCTCTGAAGACCCCCAGCGTGGGCTTCCTCACCGACCTCGGATCGTGCGCCAGCTTCATCGTCAGCCCCTCGGCCCTGGCCAATGGCGAAGACCTGAAGACGACCCCGGCCGGCTCGGGACCCTACATTCTGGACACCTCCGCTTCCGTGGCGGGTCAGAAGTGGGTGCTCACCCGCAACCCGGATTACTGGAACAAAGGCGCCTACCCGTTCGACACCCTCAACCTGCAGTACTTCGCTGATGCGACTGCTGCCGCCAACGCAGCACAGGCAGGCCAGGTCGACATGATCCAGTCGGTGGATGCCACCAACGACACCTCCGGATTGGCGATCCTGCACACCTCGACCGACTTCCGCGGCCTGATGTTCCAAGACATCACCGGCAAGATCTCCAAGCCGCTCGCGGATGTGCGGGTGCGGCAGGCGATGCAGTACGCCATCGACCGCGACGCCATCAAGACCGCGCTGTACTCCGACTCCGGCGAGTTGGGCTACTCGACGCCGTTCACCTCGACCAGCGAGGGATTCACCGACGCGCTCAAGACCACCTACACCTATGATCCGGAAAAGGCCAAGCAGCTGCTCACTGAAGCCGGCTACCCCGATGGGTTCACGGTCAAGGTCATGGAGGTCCCGGCCATCTATGGTGATGCCGCTCAGGCGATTGCCGGACAGCTGGCCAAGGTGGGAATCACGCTGGAGCTCAGCGACCAGTCGGCCGACTTCTTCAACCAGTTGAAGAGCGGCAAGTGGGCGATGGTCACCTTCAACTGGACCATCGGCACCAACCCGGTGCATACCTACGAAGGTCTGAGCAGCAAGACCGGTTTCTGGAACACCTTCGGAAACACCAGTCCGACCATCGATGGCTTGCTCGCCGAACTGGCTCAGGACAAGGACGATGCCGCCTACAAGGCCACCTTGGAGAAGATCGCCAAGGCCTTCCAGGATGAGTCCTGGTACCTGGTTCCGGTGCTAGTCAGTGGCGCTACGGCGTACAACGACAAGAAGCTCTCGGTGACTCACACCCAGGGTGCGCCGATATCGTTCCTGTACCAGATCAAGCAGGTCGGCTAGCCCGAACAGGGTGGTCGGGGCGGCCCTGCCCCGACCACCCTCATGATCTTGTAGCCAAGGGAGGCTGACGTGATCAAGCTCGTCATCAAGCGACTGCTACTGGCGATTCCAACCCTTTTCGTAGTCGCGACCTTCTCGTTCGGCCTGATCAAGATGGTGCCCGGAGACCCCGCGGTATTCATCCTTGGTCAGACGGCGAGTCAGGCCGATATTGACAAGTTGCACGATCAACTCGGGCTGAACCGTCCGGTCCTCGAGCAGTACACGACGTGGCTCACTTCCGCCTTGCACGGTGACCTGGGCACCTCAATCCTTACCGGACGTCCGGTGCTGCAGGCCTTGGAGATCGCGTTGCCGCCCACGCTGTCGCTGGCGCTGCTGACCACCTTGATCTCGTTGATCCTCGGCGTGGGCCTGGGCGTCTTCGCCGCAGTCAAGCGGGGAGTCTGGGACGGTGCCATCCAGGGCGTCTCCAGTTTCGGACTCGCGGTGCCGAGCTTCTGGGCGGCCTACATCCTAGTGATGATCTTCGCTCTGGGGCTCAGAATCTTCCCTGCTACCGGCTATACCCCGTTGAGTCAGGACCCGACAGCGTGGCTGATCGGGTTGGCTCTACCCGCGATCTCCATCGCCATCGGCAACACCTGTCAGATCTTGCTGCAGACCCGGGCGAGCGTCTTGGAGATCCTCAGTCGTGACTTCGTGCGGACGCTGCAGGCGACCGGCATCCATCGCACGACCATTCTCGCCAAACATGTGCTGCGCAACGCCGCCATCCCGGTGGCAGTGGTCACCGGCATCTCCTTCATCGGCGTCTTTTCCGGAGTCGTCGTGATCGAGGCCATCTTCAATACCCCAGGCCTGGGCAATCTGCTGTTGACCGGTGTGCGCTCGGCCGACTTCCCGATGGTGCAAGGCGCCATCTTGTTCTTCGCCATCCTCGTGATCGTGGTCAATCTCGTGGTGGACCTGGTTACCGGCTGGCTCGACCCGAGGGTGAGGTTCTGATGAGCGCCTCGATTCCGGTCGCCGCAGCGGCGCCGAAGAAGGCGACGCGGTCGCCGCTGCAGACCGCGATCATCGCGGCATTGCACCGGCCATCGGTCATTCTCAGCCTGATCTGGGTCACGATCGTGATTGTGGCCAGCACCTTCGCCGATCAGCTGGCGCCGCATGATCCGCTCCAGCAGAACCTCACAGATGCCTATCAGCTGCCCAACGCCGTCTACTGGCTTGGCACGGACAATCTCGGACGCGACATCCTGTCCCGCCTGATGCACGGTGGCGCCGGCGTGTTGCAGGGCGCCCTGGTCACGTTGGTGGTCGCGATGCTGATCGGCGTCCCACTCGGTCTGCTGGCCGGCTACTTCGGCGGTTGGATCGACCAGGCCGTGTCGTTCTACGTCAACGTTCTGCTTTCACTGCCGGGCTTCATCATCATCGTCACCATCGCCTTCGTCACCTCCAACAATGTGACGTTGATCATGGTCGCTCTGGGAGTGGTCTTCAGCAGCGGATTGGCGCGATTGGTGCGCGGGTCGACGCAGTCGGCCCGGAACCTGCTGTATGTGGATTCCGCCCGAGTCTCCGGGATGGGCACGGTGCGGATCCTGCTGCGTCACATCTTCCCCAATGTCACCGGTCCGCTGATCGTGCAGAGCTTCTTGTTCCTCTCCCAGGCGTTCATCATCCTGACCTCGCTGTCTTTCCTGGGGCTGGGCTTCGATCCGCAGTCGCCGGACTGGGGGCAGTTGGTGCTCCAGGCCACGCGTGACATCGCGCGACGGCCGTGGTTGATGGTCCCCATCGGCGTAGTGCTCATCCTCACCG
>DMIX01000240.1 GCA_003451975.1 Propionibacteriaceae bacterium | reverse complement strand
GCATCGGGCATGTCGATGGTGCTGCGCGCCGAAGCCGACCCGAGCCCAAAGCGGAACTCTGCGAATCCCGGCATTTCGGGTCGCCGGGTCCATAGCAGCGGCAACAGATCGCGGGTCGCAGTCACGCATTCGGCCACCGAGGGGTGCTCGGCCAATCGCGAGGCGACTTCGCGCTCGTTGGCTTCGGCGAGGTCGTCGCACAGCTGGGACACATCCAGCCGCCACTGTTCGACCGCCTTCTTGAACGAGCGTTTGCCGAACACCAACTCGTCGACGTAGCTGGCCACGATCATCAGCGGCATCATCGCCATGAAGATGAGGCTCAGTAGCTGCTGGGTCATCATCCACATGACGACAGCCATCAGGATCGGGGCGATCATCAAGAACACCGGGAACCGGCCCGGACGCGGCCGTTCGGGAACCTCCGGCCCGGCGAACGGCTCACCGGGATAGATCGGCGCCAACCGGGGCGAGCGAATGAACCCGACCGCGGTGGCTTCGACCCGTCCGACGGTGGCCATGGATTGCAGCGGCCGGATCGAGAACGTGGTGTCCCCGATCATCACCCGATCACCGACCTGCACCGTCTCGCGGTCGGTCACCTCATCGTTGACCAGGATCCCATTGGCCGAGCCCAAATCGATCACCTCGACATGCTCGGCCACGTTGACCCGCAGGTGTTGGCGGGAAACCATCGTGTCGGTGAGCTGAACATCACAGCCCGCACCGCGGCCTACCACGCTACTTCCCGACGGCAACCCGAACTTCTGCCCGGCGTCGGGTCCCTCCAGCACGACCAACTCGGCGGCCGCCTGCCGTCGCACCTCGACGAACTGCTCCCCGGTACGCGTCAACGCAATCGTCTGGGCAGAACGCAGCCCGCTCTCGATGACCAGACTGTCGGGGTTCACGGTACGGGTCTGATGCCCGACTTCGGCCAGCGTCAGGCCGCTGGGGATGCCACGCCGGTCCGGCGACAACGGATCTGCCAGATACAGCTCAGCGGCAACATCGGCCACGGTCGCCGATGAATCGTAGGTGATAGCGATGTCGGCCGATTCCTGACCGGGCCGGTTCAGGGTGAGCCGGAGCTTCACGACCTACCTCCGGAGGCTGGATTTGGAACAGTCTCGGTACCGGCTCTCGAAGGGGACAGGGCCGGGCCCTCGACGCGAGGTGCGCGCAGTTCGATGCTGGCGAGGCGTTCGGGCAGCAGTGAGCGGGGATTGACCCGTGCCCACAGCCGGGCCCAGAAGCCCCTCCGTGCCAGCAACTCACGCTGAGTGGTCATCGCCCGCACCCACAGCTGGTCGACATGTTGGGCCGAGGGCTCTTGCGGTCCGAAGGTGGCGGTGTCCACGGCTACGGCGAGTTCACTCACCGCCGGATCATTGATGATGCGGCTCTGTTCCAACCTCGTGCCGCGCTTGGCTCGCACCATGCCGAGATCCCGGCAACGGTCGACGGTGTCAACCCAGGCGCCGGCGACCTGGCTGCTGATGTTTCCGGCTCGCCGCCGGATTCGGCGTCGAACCGCCTTGGCGATGATGAGGGCGGCGGCCAGTCCAACGACAATCGCCACCGGCGGTCCGACCACTGCCATANNGCACCGCCAGCAGCCACTTCAGGATTTCGGCCCAAGGGTCATTGGTGATCTTGGTGCCGGTCAAGTCGTTGTCAGGCAACCCCACGGTGTTGTCCTGACTGCGATTCACATTCGGGGGCGGCACATTGGTGGCCTGACGCTCTTTGGACACCGTCAACGGCTGCTGGGGAGGCACCCGGTCACGGCTCGGCGTGAACTGCGAGGGCGGAATGGCTCGCCAGCCATCGGCGGTCTGAATCTCGACCCAGGCGGTGATGTCGCGTCCGAAGACTTCGCCGCCGTCGGGAACGATGGCGCCGAACACCACCCGGGCCGGAAAGCCTGCCTGATTGCACAGCAACGCGAAGGTGGCCGCGTACTGTTCGTCGCTGCCGATCAGATCCTGACCGAGCACGAAGCTGGTCAGGCGTCCTTCGCTGTGCCCGGGCAGATAGTTTGTCTCACCCTGCCGAGTGCCATCGCTCCAATAGCCGGATTTCAGGAACTGGGCCAGCTGTGCGACACGGCTGCCCGCATCAGGGGCATTGCCCGCCCACCGCTGCGCGGCGGAAGCCAGAAAGCCATAGCGCGCCGAGTCGACCGACGATGCCCCGCCGGGAGTCATCGCGGCGTCGAAGCCGGTGGGGATCGGCACGCTGGACACGACCAGTTGATCGCCGTCACCGAATCGGTCACCCTCGGTCAACAGGCCCTGACCGGTGCTCAGGTTGTAGCGCAGTGTGCTGGTATGGGTCTTGGTGTTCGCGCCGGTGAAGGCGATGGCCGTGTCCTGTCCCAGCGACGGAAGCCAGTTGCTCAACTCCCGGGTCTGGGCGTAGGCCGCGGCGAAAGTCACGGTGAGAGTGGTCGGTGTCCCCGAGACAACCGACGGCAGGCGAGCGCCGAGCCGCTGGAACCCGGCATCGGCAGTGCCGGTGCCCGAGGCACTCCAGGTGTGACCGGTGTAATCGTCGAGGACGGCCAGCCGCACCATGGCGCCGGGCTGGACGCCTTCGATCGTGAACAGTCGGGTGTCGAACAGCTGTTTGACTGTCGTGGAGGAGTACTTGCGGAAGCCCACTAGGGGCGAGGCGAGGTCGTTGACTTCGACCGGCGGCTGCACATAGCTGCGTAGCACGAGACGTTGAGTGTCAGCACCGGGCATCAGGCCCCCCACCGCCGCACCGGCGGCCAACGACACCGCCACCAGACCGGCTCCGGCCAGCAGTGCTGCGCGGTGCGACCGTCCCGTGCCGGCCAGAGTGCGCCGCCGCCGAGTACGCACCGCAACCCAGGCGAAGCCGACCGCCGCCAACACCAGTCCTTGAGCCAGTTCCACAGCGTTGTCCAGAGTGCCCAGCAGGATGACGGCCACCAGCAGTGCCAGCGGGGTGATCATGACCACCGCCGCCCGGCGAGAACGGCGCGCCACGGCATAGCCGACCGAGCCGGTCACCAGCCCCAGCAGGAACGGAAGGGCCAGATAGGGCCCATCCCCGATGACCGGAGGCAGCGTGGTCAGCATCTGCTTCCAGCCGTTGACCGCCAGATCTGCCAAGGCCACGATCGCGGTCGGGGTGGGAACGAAGCCGACGATGGCACTGTCCCGGGCCGCCACCGGCACCCCGATCAGGAAATAGGCCAGCACAATCCCCAACAGAGCCACCGTCCAGTGCCAGCGCCACGCCAACACCAGATGGCTGATCAGGATTCCGAGTGCCACTGCCAGCGCACCGATCAGCATGAAGTGCCAGGTGTCGAAGGTTGAGGCGAATCCGAACAGCGCGATCAGGCTCAACAGCAGCAGGAACCCGGCGTCCACCAGCTCTGCGGAGGTAGGACGCAACTCCTTCATCCGTGCGGTAAGCGTTCGCGAGCGACCGGTCGAGTCCTGACCGGCTTCGGGGCTGACGACTCTCATACCAGTTGCCCCCCTGCCAGTACGGCGGGCAGATCGGACAATCCCGGAATGGTGACCATGCTCAACCCGAACCCCTCTCGCAGCGAGATCCGGCCACCTTCCGTCACGCTGATCGCCAGCGTCGCCACCTCTCGGGGCAGATAGGCCCGGGCCTGCTGGAACTGCGTGAAGCCGCAGTTGGGCCCGGTCACCAGCACCACCACCGAAGCATCGGGAGCCAAGTGGTTCAGCCGACCAGTGGCCGGGGCGAGCCGCCAATCGGACAGTTCGGCACGTGAAAAGGTGTCCAGCGCCTGGAAGATCGCCGGCTGAACGGCCGCATGCTCGCCGCAGATCACGGTGAGGTCCATCTCGTCGGTCAGGGCCCGAACGGCGATGGAAGCCGCCACCGAGATGGCGGTTTCGAACTCCTCCGCAGTGCGGTAGGAGTCGGCTGAAACATCGGTGACCACGGCGATGTGCGAACGCCGAGTGTCCAGGAATTGGCGCACCAGGAACCGCTCACCCTCGCCCAGACCGCTGAACTTCGCGGTGCTGCGCCAGTGGATGTAGCGGCGATCATCCCCGGGAACGTAGTCCCGCAAGGTGTGGAAGGCCAGGTCGCTCATCGAGATGTCCTGGGTGGTGCGGCCTTCCAAATCCCGCAGCAGCCCGGCACCCAGCGGCTCCAGCGGCACCGTGGCCGGATGCACGAACAGTTCGATGGCATCGGTCCAGGTGACCTCTCGCCGCACGACCCCGAAGGGGTCTCCCCGCTGCGTGGTGACCGGTCCGATCGGCACCACGCTGCGCCGGGTGCCTGGTACGACAGCCACGTCCTCGAACGCCCCGCCCGGAGCCAGAGGCGGCAGGGTGAAGGCGGCCTGCGAGCTCCCCACGGCGAATTCCAGCCCGAGCGGCAGCAGCGGGACGGCAGCCTCGTTGCGGACCGAGAAGCGGACCGCGGCGGCTTCTCCGACCACGATGCGCTGCGGCGCGACATCGAACTCCACCGTGAGGCGGGTTCGACCGATCGCGAACAGCACTGAGCCCAGCACGATCACGAAGAGCACTGCGGCGGTGTAGCTCAACTCCCGCCAACCGAAGCGTGCTCCCAGATAGGTGAATGCCACAGCCGCGCCGAGCAGCGTCCAGCCTAAACCGGAGATCGTGCCCAGCCATTGACCCGCGACCCTCAGCCCCGGGCGTAGTTCGTCACCGACCGGGCCGAGGCGCTTGGCCAGCTCGCGAAGCGGCGCCGACCAGCGGACCAATGCGGCACGCACGGCGGCGATCCACTGCCCGGGTCGCTTCGGCGGCAGGGCCTCGACCACCCCCGGCGCGGGAGTGGCTTGGCGAGGCCTGACTTCAGTCTGCATAGGTCTCAGAGGCTCCGCTCGATCGGCGCGGCAACAGAATTGAGCAGTTCGTCGATGACACGTTCCACGGTGACACCAGAGAACTGAGCCTCCGCGCTCAGCAACAAGCGGTGACTCATGATCGGCACCGCGAGATCCTTGATGTCGTCGGGCAGCACATGATTGCGGCCCTTACTGATCGCCCAAGTCTTGGCCGCTCGGATGTAGGCCAGCGCACCACGCATCGACAGGCCGAGCTTGACGTTGGCATGACGCCGGGACTCCGTGGCCAACTGCGAGACATAGGCCGCGATCGAGGGCTCGACATGAACATCGTTGGCGAAGGTGGCCATCTGCTGCACCGCGCTGGCCACGATGACCGGCGACACCGTTGCGGACCGGTCGCGGTTGGCGGCCTGCATCATGAGTTCGATGGCCACCTCGTGATCGGGATAGCCGATCGAGGTCTTCATCAAGAAGCGGTCCAGTTGGGCTTCGGGCAGCCGATAAGTACCAGCCTGCTCGATGGGGTTCTGGGTGGCGATCACCATGAAGGGAACTCCGACCGGATGGCCCACGCCGTCGATGGTGGCCCGGCCCTCCTCCATGATCTCCAGCAGCGCGGATTGCGTCTTGGGGCTGGCCCGGTTGATCTCGTCAGCCAGCACCACGGTGGCGAAGATCGGCCCCTTGTGGAACTCGAAGGTGCGCTTCTCCTGGTCGAAGACCGTGACGCCGGTGACATCGGAGGGCAACAGGTCGGGAGTGAACTGAATGCGGGAGTGGCTGCCCTGCACACTGTTGGCCATCGCTTTGGCCAACTGAGTCTTGCCGGTACCCGGATTGTCCTCCAGCAGCAGGTGCCCCTCGGACAGCATGCAGGTGATAGCCAGTCGGATCACATCCCGCTTGCCGCGGATGGCGATCTCCACGTTGGACACGATTTGCTCGAAAGTCTGGTTGAACCAGCGAGCTTGTTCTTCGGTGATTGTCATCCCAATTCCTTATCGCTGTATCGATCGACATGGTTGCTACCACTCGAGCTCATTGGACCTCACTCCTCCACAAGTGATGCGAACCGTGTAGGTGTCCGGAAGAATCGTCGTGAATCGATAGCCCGTGACATTGCGGCTGAAGCTGCGCGAGTACGGCTGCGCATAGTTGTCCGTATAGGTGCAGGTGTACGACGAGGTGAAGTTCTTGGTCGTCAGATACACATATCGACAGTCGGACTGGGCATCGCCGCCACACCATTGGACGGCACCCAGCGAAATCTGCACGCTTGGCGGCAGCGGCCTCGCGCCGGTCGTTCGCTTGACAATCACTGGGTCGGGATTTGCGCGACTCGGGGTGGTGCTGCTGGTGGTGAGAGTGGCTTTGATGGTGTACGTCGTGGAATAGCTCAACCCACTACGACTGCCAGCGACCGTGATGGGTCCGGTGCCGCTGGCGGTATCGACGACTCTCCCGCCGATGGACAGCGTCAGAGTCGCCTTACGGCCGTTGCCGTTGGCACTCGCTTTGGCGCTGATCTTGGTGCCCGAGACTGTCGCGGAGGTGATCTTGGGCTTGGCCAATGGACCGAACGATGACGTTCGATGACTCGACGACACCGAGCAGCGATTGGCCTCGTTGCAGACCCTCACCGAGAAGGCGTGATCGGTACCGTCGGGCTGTCCGGTGACGGTGTAGCTGCGGGCACCGCCCTTGGGCCCCGGACTGCTGAGGGTCTTGTACGCCGACCCGTCGCGCAGCAGGGTCAGAACGGAATCGGCACCTCGCGAGGGTGGCACGGTGTAGGTCAGGGCGATCTGGCCGTCGGCACCGGTAGCGGTCGCCTGCCACGCACTCCAGTTGTCCGGAGTACCCACCGCCGCGAGCCTCGGCGAGGTCGCGGTGGTGGAGTGCGCCGCCCCACCGGTGGCATTGGTCGCCGTCACGCTGTAGGTGTAATTGTCACCGTCAAAGGCCACCGTGTCATCGGTGCAGGTCTGGACGCTGACGACACTGCAGATGGCCTTGGTTCCGCCGTCAGTGAGGTTGTTTCGGACCACCAGATAGCTCACCGGACGCGGGCCTTCTGGTGATGCCAATGTCCAGGCGACCCTCACCTGAGTCGAGGCGCCCACCGGGGTGCCGGGCTGCGGCGCGGCCACCGACAATCCTGCCGGCTTGCCCGAAGATTGGCCGGACGCGGTCACCGACGGCCCGAAGCCGTAGTTGTTTTCACCAAACACACTGAAGGAGTAGGGATCGTTGTTCGTCGGTGTGGGCACCCGCACACTGCTGCGTCCGGCTGCGACAGGGCGATCCACCCCAGCCACGCGGACATGGATGACTTTGATCGGTGAACCGTCGTTGGCGATCGCACCCCAACTCACCAGCACCGAATGATCTTGCGGATCACTCACCTTCACCCACGCAGGCGCCCCGGGCGCAGTGTCAGGTGTGATCGGGCCCGATCGCCCACTCCACTGCGACCATCCGGCCTTGTTGTGGGCGCGCACGACGAAACGAACGGCCACACCGTTGTCCAGGCCGGTGACCTGAGCGGACGTGGAACGGTAGGTCATGGTCCGGCCCGCTCCGGAACCGGAAGCGATCTTGACTTCATAGGAGTCGATCGCTGCCCCATTGGCATTTCCTGCTGCCCAGGTCAGCGACGCCGCATGAGACTGAATCGTGGACCCGCCCTGCGGTACAGAGGGGGTATCCGGCACCGAATACACCTGCAACGTCACCGTGCCGGTAACCCAACGGCTCTCGCGCTGCGGATCAGGACCCAGATCGGTGGCGGTCACCTCGAACACCAGGGTGCCGCTCGTGGTCTCGCTCGGAGTGATCGACACCGCACCACCGTTCGCGGTCACACTCGCGGTTCCGCCGGAGACCTGTCGGACGTTCACCACCGCAGTCTGAGCATCCAGCAATGGCGAGGTCACCAACAGGGGAACATTCACCGCAGTGCCGGCCATGATGTCTCGCAGATTCACCGACCGCAGCTGTGGCGGCTCGGCCGGGACCACGGTCACCGGCAGTTCCGCGACAGTGGCGGCAGTTCCAGCGATTCCGATGCGGATCACACCCTCGCCGTTGTCGGGAGCAGACCCGGAAGCCTGCAGGGCGACCACATCACGATCGGGCGTGGCGCTGACCCCATTTATGGGGCTCGCCCAGTCAGCGGTATAGGTCAGCGAGCTCACATCGATCGAACTGGGCGTCCACACATGGCACAGGCTGGCGATGTGCAGGCGCTTGATCTCGCCGCCTTGCACCACCGTCTGCGGATCCTCAGGACACCGCAGCACCGGTGTTGGTGCCCCCACCTGCACCGGGATGGAGACGACGGAACTGAGCACGCCATCGGCGGTCAACGAGTCCGCATCCATCACCTCCACCGTCACCGACGCCGGCCCGACATAGCCGTTGCGGCTGGTCAGTGTGAACCGCTGAGCATCGTCTACTGTGCCCGCCAGGTCGTCGACCGGCGCGGTGGCGATGTCCCCGCTGGAGATACGCACGATCTTGGTGCGCGGCGATTCCACATAGTCGGCGATGGCGAAGCTGGCAGTGGTGTTGGAGTCGATCGTGATACTGGCATTCGGCTTCAGTTGCGGGCCGACCTCGCCAGCCGCCGGAACAAAGACCACGGCGGCAGTCACCGCACCGCCGGAATCGGTGATCCGATACGGAATCACCTGTGCACGCTCGGCCAAAGGCACCGTGAGCTCATCACCGACCAGGGTGAGCCCTTCGATACTGGCCAGCACCTCGACGGTGAGTTGGTCGGTGCCGTCCTCGACATCCCACGCGTCGGTCAACAGCGACGCGGTGGCCTTGTCCCCGCCCACCTCGGCATTGTGGTCGACGGCAATCGGCGGATTGTTGAAGCCCTCCTTGGAAGTGATCGTCACCGTCGCCGCCGGACCGGTACCGCCATTACCGACCAGCGCATAGTTGAACACCACCGGCTGAGCCTTGATCCCCGGCGCGGTGGCGCTGATCGGACCCACCTCAGTCTCGGCCGACACCGAATCCGGCACCGGAGAGTTCACTCGGGACAGTGCCGCGAGACTCACCTGGTCATCGCGTGCGATGTAATCATTGACCAGCACATTCGCGTGCACCTTGACCCCTGGGGCCGCTGTGAAATGGTCATCGATGGCTACCGGCGCCTGGGTCTGTCCGGGATCGGACACCGCGATCTGAACTGTGCCCACCCCAGTGCGCCCGTACTTGTCGGAAACCACGTATTCGAAGCTGTCGGTACCGACCATGCCTTCGGCCGGATAGGCCTCATAGGTGATGCTGTTGGGGCTGTTGCCCAACACCCGACCCAGCGATGGCGACGAGTTGAGCCCAATCACGGTGACGGTGTCGCCGTCCGGGTCCTGCCCCGAGGTGGGGATGGGGATCTTGATACGTGAACCGGCCACCACCCGGGTTTCGACACTGGCCGCACTCGGCGCACGATCAGGATCGTCGGCGGTGGGTTCGGGCCGGATCATCACCAAGACCTGACTCTGCGCGGACTGGCCGTCCGGAGTCTGAGCGGTGTAAGCGATGATGACCTGTCTGCTGCCCTCGGTCGTCGCCGGTGCCACATACCGTACCTGGCTGCCGTGCACATAGGCCGCGCCGACATCGCCTTGGTCAGCATCGGCTGGCAGCGCCGGGTCGACCACCGGCAACTGGCCGTCGGCTGCGGCATTCAAGCCGTCGGTGACCAGGCTGAGGCGCTGCCCCGACACCGAACGGTCGTTGCTCAGGACGTCGATCAGGGTGGAATCCCCCACTCGGACCGTGGCCGTGTCGTTGTTGGCCAACACCACGTCGTCCTTCAGTTCCGGAAGCTGGGTGACCAACACGTCACCACTGGCGGTCTGCGAACCGTTGGTGATCGTGTAGTGCAAGACCTGCGGATTCGGGGACACCTCCGCCGACTTCGGCAAGATCCGCACCCAGCGTCCCGAGATCACCTGAGCCGTGATCTGCCCAGGCTGCGCAGGTGTCACCGACTGCACCGTGAGCAGC
>DMIX01000331.1 GCA_003451975.1 Propionibacteriaceae bacterium | reverse complement strand
GTGCAGCGCGGCCACAACTTCGCCATCGTCGACGAGGTGGACTCGATTCTGGTCGACGAGGCACGTACCCCGCTGATCATTTCGGGCCCGGCCGAGGACAACACGGCCTGGTACCCGGAGTTCGCCAATATCGTCAAGTCGCTGAAGCGCGACCTGCATTACGAGGTGGACGAGAAGAAGCGCACCGTCGCTGTGCTGGAGGACGGCATCTCCGCGGTGGAGGATCGCCTCGGCATCGAGAACCTCTACGAGTCGGTCAATACCCCGCTGATCTCGTACTTGAACAATGCGATCAAGGCCAAGGAACTGTTCAAACGCGACAAGGACTACGTGATCATGGACGGCGAGGTGCTCATCGTCGACGAGCACACCGGCCGCACCCTGGTCGGACGTCGCTACAACGAGGGCCTGCACCAGGCGCTCGAGGCCAAAGAGGGCGTCGAGATTCAGGATGAGTACCAGACCCTGGCGACCATCACCTTGCAGAACTACTTCCGCATGTACAACAAGTTGGCCGGTATGACCGGTACCGCAAAGACCGAAGAGTCGGAGTTCCAGAAGATCTACGGCTTGGGCGTGCTCCCGATCTCGACCAACAAGCCCATGGTCCGCGTCGACCAGCCCGACCTCATCTATCGAACCGAGGAGGCGAAGTTCGCCGCCATCGTCGAGGATGTCGTACCTCGCTACAAGGAGGGGCAGCCGATGCTGCTCGGCACGGCGAGCGTCGCGAAGTCCGAGGTGCTCAGCAAGCTGTTGAAGAAGGCCGGCGTCAAGCACGAAGTCCTCAACGCCAAGAACCACGCTCGTGAGGCGTCCATCGTGGCGTTGGCCGGCCGCAAGGGCGCGGTCACCGTGGCTACCAACATGGCCGGCCGCGGTACCGACATCATTCTGGGCGGCAATGCCGAGTTCCTGGCTGCGGAGAAGTTGGCCGACAAGGGCCTCGACCCGCTGGAGAACGCCGAGGAATATGAGGCGGCCTGGCCTGAGACCCTGGCGGCCATGGAGTCTCAGGTCACCTCCGAGCACGATGAGGTCGTCGAATTAGGTGGCCTGTACGTCATCGGCTCCGAGCGTCACGAGTCACGCCGCATCGACAACCAGTTGCGTGGTCGTTCGGGACGCCAGGGAGACCCCGGCGAGAGTCGCTTCTACCTGAGCCTGGAAGACGATCTGATGCGGCTGTTCAAGTCCGACATGATCGCCTGGGTGTTGCAGACCCTGAAGATTCCCGATGACATTCCGATCGAGAACAGCCGAGTCACCAAGAGTGTTCAGCAGGCCCAAGAGCAGGTCGAGGCGCAGAACTTCGAGATGCGCAAGAACGTCTTGAAGTACGACGACGTCATGAACCGTCAGCGCCACGCGATCTACGGAGATCGCCGCCGGGTGTTGGAGGGCGCCGACGTGGAGCAGCAACTGCGTGGGACGGTCAACACCGTCGTGGAGCAGGTGTTGCGCAGTATGACCGCAGATACCTTCGTCGAGGACTGGGATTTGGAGTCCATCTGGGCGCAGGTGCGCACCTTGTACCCGGTCAAGCTGACGATTGCCGACTATGCCGATCGCAACGACCTGACCATCGAGGAACTGGTCGAGGACTTCCACGCCGATGCTCAAGCCGCCTACGATGCGCGCACCGAGCAACTCGGCGAAGAGCTGATGCGCGAGTTCGAGCGCCAGGTGCTGCTCACGGTGTTGGACCGCAAGTGGCGCGAACATCTTTACGAGATGGACTATCTGCGTGAGGGCATCGGTCTGCGTGCCATGGCGCAGCGCGATCCGCTGGTGGAATACCAGCGCGAGGGCGGTGACATGTTCAACGCGATGATGGAGTCGTTCACCGAAGAGGTGGTCGGCTATCTGTTCAACCTCGACGTGAAGGTCGAGCCACAGTCACCGCAGGTGGGGATCGTGACCGACGGCGGCGGTGCTGCGGTGACCGCGGAATCGCTGCTGGCTACCGGGCCAGGTTCCGAAGGCGGCACCGAGGCTCACCCGGTGGCGCCGGTGGCGCAGCCTGAGCTGACCAAACGGCCAGCCTTGAAGGCCAAGGGGCTGGAGAAGCGCGCGGCGAAGACCCCCCTGGCCTACTCCGCGCCGGACGAGGACGGACAGCCGGCACGCAAGGGCGCCAACTCTGAGGACGATCCCTACGCCGGAGTGGGCCGAAATGCTCCGTGTCCGTGTGGATCGGGCAAGAAGTACAAGCTCTGCCACGGGCGCACCGCCTGAGTTCAGCGGGTCTGCATCACGCCTCGCTCACAGGCGTGATGCAGAACTCGGTGATCGTCCAGCGCTGCTGGCATCTGATGCACACAGCTGCTGCACGGGAGCGGCCGGCCTGCATCAGATGCACGGTGGCCTCCACCGTGAGACCGTTCGGCTGTTGGGCCCGCAGCGAGTGAAGCCGCCAGTCGCGCCGCTGTTGCACTACGCACAGACGCTCCACCTGGTCGGTCACCGAGGCGCTGGCCCACTCGTTGAGCTGGTGCGGTGGGCGGCGTCCGGCGAGGACCTCGATCAGAGCGGTCACCAGGCTGATGATGATGACTTTCAGTTCCGGGGAGATGCCGCGATCCGGTGCGTCCGCGGTCTCGCTGCCTAGGGGTAACGGTTGCTGCCGACCGGTGCTGTCACTGGACGGACCGAGGAGTCGGTGCCACACCAGGCCGCCTGGGGCCCTGCTGAACCGGATCATCCGGTGTGGTGTTGTGCTCACCAGGCAACTGTGACCGCTTCAGTGACCGAAAAGGGATACTGATCCGACAGATGTGGATAACCGCTTGATTGTCGCCGTGCCGGACCGACGATGAGCCACTATCACAGTGACACATGGGCTGTAGCTCAACATCAACCCAGAGACTCGTTGGGGGAGGAGGATCGTGGGCCTGTTTTCGCGTCGCGGTGAGCGGAAGGCTGCTCGGGCAATCGAGCCTTTCACCGGGATGGACCAACTCACCGATCTGCAGGCGCCGCCGTTCGGTTTGGGATTCCGGCGAGAAGCCACCGATCTCACCACGGGAAGTACTCCGGCGGGTCGCCGCTATCGGAAGTTCCGGTACGCCTACTCGGGTGGACTGTCGCGCTTCAGTGGCTCGGTCCTCGTCGTCGATCTGCCGTTCAGCCTCCCCGACGTGTTCTGGACGAATGCCAGTCGGAATCGGGCAGGTATCGAACTAGGCGGTCGAATCGGTTGTCTGCAGCACCAAAGCCTGCGCGTGTGTTCGGCCGACGAGAAGGTCGCCAAGCAGGTGTTCGAGGCGGTGGCCGATCCGACCATGGATCTGGCCATGGAGACTCACGGCCCGGTCGACCTTTCGGTGGATCGTGATCATCTGGTCGCTATCGACGTGCCGCCGTCCGATCAATTGCCGGAGTTCCTGGCCGGCCTGGATCGCATCGTGGATGCCTTGAGCCCCGCAGTGCCACGACGCTTGAACCTGCCGCCCCG
>DMIX01000290.1 GCA_003451975.1 Propionibacteriaceae bacterium | reverse complement strand
CATCATGTAGCCGATCTGGCTCATTGTGGAGCCGGCCAGCACCTTCTTGATGTCGTCCTTGCTGGTACCGATCCAGGCGCCCACCAGCAACGTGACCGTGCCCACCAGCACCACGGCGGTAGCCGCGATCGGGGCGACGTTGAACACTGCATTGCTGCGCACCACCAGATAGACACCGGCAGTGACCATGGTCGCCGCGTGGATCAGCGCCGACACCGGGGTTGGGCCTTCCATGGCGTCCAGCAGCCAGGCCTGCAACGGCACCTGCGCGGACTTGCCACAGGCGGCCAGCAACAGCAACAGACCGATAGCGGTCGCCCACGCCGGATCCAGCTTGCTGGCGCCGGCGTTGACCGCTTCGAAGGACGAGCTGCCGAACAGTGCCAGCATCGCCATGACCGCAGTGGTCATGCCGAGGTCACCGACACGGTTCATCACGAAGGCCTTCTTGGCGGCGGCTGCCGCCGATGGCTTGTATTGCCAGAACCCGATCAGCAGGTAGGACGCCAGGCCCACACCCTCCCAGCCGACGAACAGCACCAGGTAGTTGTCGGCCAGCACCAGCAGCAGCATGGCTGCCACGAAGAGATTCAGGAAGGCGAAAAAGCGACGTCGGCGTGGATCGTGGGCCATGTAGCCGACCGAGTACAGGTGGATCAGGCCGCCCACACCGGTGATCAGCAGGGCGAACAGGATCGAGAGTTGATCGATCAACAGCCCTGCCGAGATCGACCAGGTGCCGGAGTCGATCCAGGTGTACAGCGGCACGCCGACGGCGCGCTGCTCGGGATCGGCCGCCATCATCGCGATGAACAGCCACAGCGCGATCCCGAAGCTGAGTGCCACCGCGGCCACCGCCAGCCAGTGACCAGCTCGGTCGAAGAAGCTGCCGCTCACCAGCAGCAGTGCCGCGGCCACTGCCGGGACCGCAATCATCAGCCAGGCCAGGGAGAACATCCCGGTCGCGGCGACGGTTTCGAGTGTGATCATGCGCTTAGGCCCCTCACAGCTTCAACAGGCTCGCCGCGTCCATCGATGTGGAACGTCGGGTGCGATAGATGACAATGATGATGCTCAGGCCGACCACGACCTCAGCGGCCGCGACCACCATCACGAAGAAGGTGGCAACCTGCCCGTCCAGTCCGCCGCGAGCCATCGCGAAGGCGACCATAGCCAAGTTGGCAGCATTGAGCATGAGTTCCACCGACATGAAGGCGATCAGGGCGTTGCGCCGCACCATCACTCCCACCGTGCCGATGGCGAACAGCAGTACGGCCAGAAAAAGGTAGTACTCGGGACTCATTCGTCCGCCTCCTCAACTGACGTGGACTCGATCTCGGAGAAGGCCTTTGCCGTGGCCTGGGACAGTGCCGGGGCATCGACGATGACCCCGCGAGCGGCCAAGGTTTCCGACACCGAGTGCTCGCTGACGGTGCCGTCGGGCAGCAGCGCCGGTGTTGCGATCGAGTTGTGCAGGGCCAGCACGCCGGAGTTCGGCAGCGATCCGGGATGGGTGCCCTTCTCCGCGTAATCGCGCAGACGTTCCTCCGACAGATCCCTTTGGGTCGCCTTGCGGCGCACCCGGGCACGTTGGCCCAGGATCATCGCGCCGACCGCTGCGGTGATCAGGAGCGCCGAAGTGAGTTCGAAGGCGAAGACATAGCGGCCGAAGATCAGCGCGGCCAGGCCTTGCACATTGTCACCGTATTGGGCATTGGCCTGTTCCAAACCGACTGCGGGCACGCCGGTGATGGCGCCACCGATGCCGAACACGATCAGCGCGAAGATCCCGATCGCGGCCAAAGTGGCGGCCACCCGTTGACCGCGCAGCGTCTCCACCAGCGAATCGGGGGTGTCCACACCGACCAGCATCAGCACGAACAGGAACAGCATCATGATGGCGCCGGTGTAGACGATGATCTGCACGAAGGTGAGGAACATCGCGTCCAGGCTGGCGTAGAGCACGGCCAGGTTGACCATCGTGAAGGCCATCGACAGTGCGGCGTAGACGGCCTTGCGGAACATGATCAGCCCCAGCGCGCCCAGCACCGCCAGCGGGCCGGCGATCCAGAAACTCACCACGCCCAAGGTATCCAACACAATCATCGAGTACCTCCGGTGTCAGAGTCAGCAATCGGGGTGCGGTTGTCCGGCTTGCCGGTGTCGGGCAGCCCCAGGAAGTAGGCGGTCTCGTCCGGGCCGAGGCGTCGAGCGTGCGGCGGTTCCTCCATGCCGGGCAGCAGCGGCGCCAACAGGCGATCCTTGGTGTAGATCATCTTCTCCCGGGTGAAGTCACCCAGTTTGAAATCGTTGGTCATCGTCAACGCCCGCGTCGGGCACGCCTCGATGCACAATCCGCACAGGATGCAGCGCAGATAGTTGATCTGGTACACCCGGCCGTAACGCTCGCCTGGTGAGAATCGCTGCTCGTCGGTGTTGTCCGCGCCCTCGACGTAGATGGCATCGGCGGGGCAGGCCCAGGCGCACAGCTCACAGCCGACGCACTTCTCCAAGCCGTCCGGCCACCGGTTCAATTGATGCCGACCGTGGAACCGCGGTGCGGTGATCTTCTCCTTGCCCTTCTCCGGGTAGCCCTGGGTGAAGGTCTTGCGGAACATGGTCCGGAATGTGACTCCGAACCCGGCCCACGGGTCGAAGATACCCATCTACTCGCTCCTCTCAGCAGCGGGTTCGACTTCCTCGGCG
>DMIX01000360.1 GCA_003451975.1 Propionibacteriaceae bacterium | reverse complement strand
TTGGAGCAGGACATCATCAAAGGTGAGGCCGAGAGCGGCGAAGGGTTCCGGGACTCCGCTGGGCGACAAGGGCAGCGACACAGGCGACCAATCTCTCAAGGGGACGAGTCGCCAGTGTATCCCCGAGCGCGATGCTGCAGGACAGTGCTGCCGAGGTCAGGACAGTGCGTTCAATGCCTCGGCGAGGGTGTTGTGTTCGAACTCGAAGCCGGCATCGATCAGTCGGCGCGGGGCGACCCGCTGACCGGCCAGCAGCGCTTCGCGAACGAAGTCGCGCCCGAACAGCAACGACACCGCCGGGAGCGGCATCGGGACCAACGTGGGGCGGTTCAGATAGTCACCGAAGGTGCGTGTGAACTCGGCGTTGGTCACCGGACGTGGCCCGACCAGATTCACCGGGCCGGTGAGCTCACTGGTCAGCAGGAACTCCATCGCTCGCACATGGTCGGCGAGGCTGATCCAACTCAGGAACTGACGGCCATCGCCGACCCGGCCTCCCAGGCCGGCGGCGAACAGCTTCCATTGCGCAGCCAGATAGCCGCCGTCGGCAGCCAATACATGGCCGGTGCGCAATGTTGCCGTGGCGACCGGCGAATGACTGGCGGCGGCCTCCCAATCCTGAACCACGCGGGCCAGGAAGCCCCGACCTGCCGGTGAATCCTCATCGACGATTTCGGGCCCCGTGTTGCCGTAGAACCCGATCGCCGAGGCGTTCAACAATCGCTGGCAGCGTCCGTCGGGAGCCAACGACGTGACGATGGTCAACGTAGAGGTGGTGCGGGAGCGGCGAATCGCGGCCTTGCGATCCTTGGTCCAGCGTCCGCCGGCGATGGGGGTGCCGGCGAGGTTGACCACGGCGTCCACATCGTCCAACCCGGGGCCGGAGATGCGTCCGGCGTCAGGATCCCAGCGGCGCTGATCGGAGGTTTGCGGGGTGCCGCGGACCAGCCGCACCACGTCGTGGCCGGCGCTGGTCAGGCTGCGGCTCAGCGCCGTGCCCAACAGGCCTGTCGCACCACCGATTGCTACCCGCATGTCATCGATCCTGCCACGCCGGTCGTCATTCAGTACTGCCCATGCCAGATCGCGGTCTGAATTGCGTTCCATATGCAGAACGCGATTGCCAATCCGAACACCGCATACCGCTGTCGACGGGTGAGGGGAATCAGCCCCAGCAGAGCCAGACTCCAGGGCAGGTACCAGGGGTGCAGGGCCTGGCCGAGGACGGCAACGGCCAGCGAACCCCAGGCCACCGCGCTCAGCGGACGATCAGAGAAGTGCACCACGATCGCCATCAGCACGATCAGCAAGACTGCGGTGCCGATGCGTCCGGCGAGGATGAGGAAGCCGGTGGGCGACCCGCCGCTGACCTCGACGATGATCGATCCGAGTTTGGCACTCAGCGCCAGCGGCGCCGGCGTAGTGGCCAAGCCCATCAGGTCCAGCCAGCGAGTCCACCCGAACCCGAGGCCAGTGGCCACGCTGATGGCCGCGAAACCGAGCGCTGCCACGGCGGTCACCACCACTGTGCGCCAACCGAGGAGCCACAGCCGGCGCAGTGTTGGAAGCGAAGCCAAGGTGGCAGCCACCGGCAGTCCGGCGACTGCGATCACCGTCAAGCCGCCTTGCTGTTTCAAGCTCATCGCCACGCCCACCAGTAGCGGTGCGATCACGAAATGCGCCCACCGGCTATGCCAGCGCAGTGCGACCCAGATTGCGGCCAGACTGGTGGCAACCATCGGTGCGTCGTTGTGGGCGCCGCCCAGGAAGTGCAGCACGAGCAACGGATTGAGCACGCCCAGCCACACAGCGCCGCGGCCAGGAATGTCGACCAACGCGGCAATCCGAGGAATCAGCCACAGCATGGCGGCCACCGACAAGACGGCGGGTATCCGCATCGCAACCACAGTCCAGTACGGCTGGAACCCGGTGAGCACTCCGAGTACGTGGGTGATGACCAGCGCCAGTGGTGGGTAAGCCACCCCGGAACCAGCCCAGAGCTGGTCGACCTGGCCCACGAAAGGGCCGCCGCTGGCGGCCAGCCCCACCAGGTAGGGACTTGCGCCGGTGTGCAGCGTCCAGCCCAGATCGGCGTACAAGGTGGCGTCCGGGCTGAGTACCGGCGGCACCAGCAGCAGCGGCAGGCTCCACAGTGTGACAGTGAGACCGGCATGGACCGGTGGACGTGTCTTAGTGGGGCGTAGGTGCCACCAGGCCCACGTTAGCGCCACCACGCCCACCACGAGCAGAATCCGGTCCCACGGCATCGCAGCGGCGAGCCCGATGCTGTTGATCAGGGTCGAGGGCCACCCGTGCGGGTCGAAGGAGAACTCTGGATGACACGATCCCCAGGCCACGGCCACGCTGCCGGCGAAACCGGTCCACACTCCGGGCGAGTGCAGCGTTGAGGACACAGGGAGGTTCATGGGTCTCCGGTGGGAAGGTGCAGTTCTGCGCGCCAGTGTAGGGCGTGGTACTGCGCCGCCACCTCGGACTGGGTGCCGGACTCGGGTGGTGGCCTATGTTGGTCCGGTGGTGAAGCGGCGCGGTCAAGTCGGCGAGATACTCGCCCTGGCGATTCCGGCCTTCCTAGCGCTGGTCGCTGAGCCGCTGTTCCTGTTGGCCGATGCCGCGATCGTCGGGCATCTGGGCACCGCCTCGCTGGCCGGGTTGGGCGTGGCTAGTGCGGTGCTGCTGGCCGCCGCCAATCTGTTCGTCTTCCTCGCCTACGGCACCACCTCGATCGTGGCCCGCCAGGTGGGGGCCGGGTCGGTGCGGGCGGCACTCAGCGCCGGTCTGGACGGCACCTGGCTGGCGGTCGGGATCGGCACCGGAGTGGCCACGGCGGTGTGGCTGTCGGCCGAGCCGTTGGCGGCGGTCTTCGGGGCTTCGGCACACGCCATGTCGCAGGCGGTGATCTACCTGCGTGTCTCAGCGCTTGGGCTGCCGGCGATGCTGGTCGCGCTGGCAGCCACCGGTGCGCTGCGCGGCTTGCAGGACACCCGTACGCCACTGATCGCCTCGGTGGTCGGCTTCAGCGCCAATATCGTGCTGAACCTGGTCCTGGTGATCGGGCTGGGTTGGGGCATTGCCGGCTCGGCCTGGGGCACCGTGATTGCGCAAACCGGGATGGCGCTCGGATTAGTGGGCGTCCTGGTGCGGCAGGCTCGTCGGCAACGAGCTGGGCTGCGTCCTGCTCCGGGACGGGTGCTGCAGGCGGCAGCGACCGGTATTCCGCTGTTCATTCGCACCGTGGCGCTGCGCGCGGTGCTGCTGGTCACCACCTGGGTGGCTGCGGGCATGGGCGATGTCATTCTGGCCGCCCACCAGGTGACGGCGACCCTGTGGAGCTTCCAGGCCTTCGCCTTGGACGCGCTGGCGATCGCCGCGCAGGCGCTGACCGGCAAGGAACTCGGCGCTGGGAACGCGGCAGCGGCACGGTCGGCGACCACGATCATGCTGCGCTGGGGTTTTTGGGGAGGCCTGGTGTTGGGAGTGCTGCTGGCAGCCTCGTCGCCGGTGTTGCCCTTGGTGTTCAGCCCCGATCCTGCGGTACAGCAGGCGCTCTCGGTCGGCCTGTTGGTGGTGGGCGGCTTCGGCTGGTTGTCCGGATTGGTCTTCGTTGTCGATGGTGTCTTGATCGGTGCCGGGGATGGCCGCTGGCTGGCCGGGGCGATGGCGGCGACGCTAGGCCTCTACCTCCCGGTGGTCCTGGCCGTGCATTGGGCTACCCCGGTGGTGCTGAGCTGGGGCGTCGGGCCGGCCATGGTGGTGTTGTGGGGTGCCTTCATCGCCTTCATGATCATTCGTTGGGGATTCCTGCGCCATCGGGTGCGCGCTGAGGCGTGGTTGGTGTTGGGCGCCCAGCGGTAGAACGGGGCTAATCTCTTTCCCATGTGGCCCCTTGATCCACCGATTCTCAGCGACGCGGGAATCACCCTTCGGGCACCGGAGGATACCGACATCACCGCGATCACCCACGCCTGTGCCGATCCCGACATCGCGCGTTTCACCCGCGTCCCGGAGCCGTATGAAGAGTCCGACGCCAGAGAGTATCTCGCGCTTACTCGCCAGCAATGGGCTGAGGGTTCGGGGGCGCACTTCGTGGTCAGCGACCTGACCGGACTGCTCGGGGTGTGTTCGATCTTCCATCTCGATCAGACCCCGGCTCAGGGCGAACTCGGCTATTGGATGGCGCCGTGGGCGCGGGGTAGAGGTGCCGCTGCCCAGGCGGTGCGGCTGCTTAGTGATTGGGGACACCGCGAAATCGGGTTGGACCGGATCTACGCCATGATCGAGGAGGTGAACTCGGCATCGATTCGGGTGGCCGTGGCGGCCGGATTCCAGCCGACCGCTGATGTCGAGAACTCAGAACTCAAAGGGACCATGCGCCAGTTGCGTCGCTACGAGCATCGGGTCTGAGTCGAGCCTGAGGCGTTGAGGCCGATTACTCGGCGCCGAGCGCCTGATGGTGGCGCACCACTTCGGCCACCACGAAGGTGAGCCATTTCTGTGCGAACTCAGGATCAAGGTTGGCCTCTTGGGCCAGTCGACGCAGTCGCGCGATCTGGAGTTCCTCGCGTTCGGGATCGGCCGCGGCCAGGCCGTGCTCCTTCTTCAACAGGCCCACCCGCTGGGTGATCTTGAACCGTTCGGCGAGCAGATTGATGATCGCGGCGTCGAGATTGTCGATCGAGCCGCGCAGCGCTTCGAGTTCGGGATCCTGCTGCACGGCCCCAGCCTAGAGGACGTCAGGCCGCCGGGCGGGTGTGCTCAAAGGCTGCCAGCACCTCGTTTCGCCGAGCCGGCCCCACCAGGCGAGTGCGGACGGTGCCCCTGGCATCCAGAACCAGCACCGTCGGGGTTCGAGTGATACCGAAACGCGAGACCAGGTCGATATGGTCGCCCACGTCGAGTTCGATGTGGGCCGCGCCCGGGTGAATCCTGGTGAGATCAGTGATGGTCGCTGCGGTGCTGCGGCAGGGAGCGCACACCGGGCTGGAGAACTGGACGAAGGTCACCTCGCTGCCCAACCCGGCACCCAGCGTGGCCGCATCCAAGTCCGCCGCGGCCACCACCGCCCGGGCCCGCCCATCGGTCAGTCGGCGGTAGCCGCCGAAGACCAGCGCCACCACGATCACGCCGAGGATCACCCACAGCCCGGTCATGACCCCTGCTCCGGGTGCACCGGACGCCGACCCAGCCGGACGCCCAGCAGGTACAGCTCGCAGCCGAGGCAGAAGTTGAAGGCGGCGTTGAGCAGGGCGGCGAGTAACGCGAAACCGACGGCGATGAAGAACAGTGGGGTGAACCCGGTGACCCAGCCGACTAGTCCCAGGATCGCGAACCCCAGACCGACCGCCTGCGCGAAACGCGGCGGACGAGCGTCCTCCCACAGCGGTGGGCCGCTGAGCCGGGGGCGTATGAGTTTCGCGAATGCCAAAGCCCAGGGCTGAAAGCCGGGGCCGATCAGGGTTCCGATGATGAATGCCACGGTTTGGACGGCCAGGAGCACGAGCGCGGCGGTGGATCCGGGCCCGAGGGCGAGGCTGGTGGCCAGCAGTGCGGCGGTGACAGCGGCGCTGAAACGCGCCCCGCGAGGGTCGATTCGATGGGTTTGGGCAGGCATGACAGATCCTTCGAGAGGTGAAACGGAGGCCACCGGGTCTGGGTGGCAGGACGACGGCCGGTTCAGGCCGACTGGGTGGCGCGGTCGAGGCCGGCGGCGACGTCGGCGAGCAGATCGGCGGGGTCCTCGATGCCGAGGCTGAGTCGCACCAGACCGTCGGCAATCCCGGCCAGGGCGCGAGCCTGGGGTGACATCGCTGCGTGAGTCATGGTCGCCGGATGGCAGACCAGCGATTCGACGCCGCCGAGACTCTCGGCCAGACAGAAACATCGCAGGCCATTGACGAATTCGGCGACCGCAGCGCTGTCGGCCAGTCGGAAGCTCACGATCGCACCGGGACCGTCCAGCTGGGTGACGGCCAGTTCATGCTGGGGATGATCGGCCAACCCCGGATAGTGCACGGCCTGCACCGCCGGATGGGAGACCAACAGGTCGGCCACCGCGATGGCGTTGCGTTGGGCTGCGGCCATACGCAGATGCAGCGTGTGCAGCCCGCGCAGTGCCTGGTAGGCGTCGAAGGGGCTCCCGGTCAGGCCCAGAGTATTGGCCCACCAGGCGATAGCGGCGCCGCGCTCGGCGTCGGCAGCCACGACCACGCCGGCGACGACATCGCTGTGCCCGTTGAGGTACTTGGTGGCCGAATGCACCACCACATCGGCTCCGTGAGCCAGCGGACGCTGCAGGACCGGGCTGGCGAAAGTGTTGTCAGCCACCACGACGGCGCCCCCGGCGTGGGCTGCGTCGCTGATCGCAGCGATATCGCTGATACGCAGCAGCGGGTTGGACGGCGTCTCCAACCACACCAGATCCACGCCGTCGGCGATCACCGCCTGTACCTGGGACGCATCACTGAGGTCGGCATAGACCAGGCTCGCGATGCGTCCGCTGGAGCGCAAGGCCTCGAACAGCCGCCAACTGCCGCCATAGCAATCGGCGGGTACCACGACCCGGCCCTGGGG
>DMIX01000024.1 GCA_003451975.1 Propionibacteriaceae bacterium | reverse complement strand
GCCCACCCGCTGCCGATGGCGACGAGGTTCCCACCCACCATCACCGCTTCGGGATATACCGTCAAAGCCGGCTGCACGGGCGGAGCCTCTGTCGGTTCCGCCGTCGGTTCTGCTGTAGGTTCAGCAGTAGGTTCCTGTGTCGGTTCGACGGTTGGTTCTTCCGTTGGTTGTTCGGTTGGCTCAGCAGTTGGCTCCGTCGTCGGTTCCACAGTCGCCTCTTCCGTCGCTTCTGCGGTTGGTTCCTCAGTTGGCGAGGGTGGAACGACCGCAAATGCCGCCGTCGCGGTGTGCTTGTAGTCTTCGGAGAATGCCACGAGCAGGAGCGCTTCCTGGCCGGCCTCATCAGGCGCGGCGATCGAAGTCTCGAAACTACCGTCCACTCCGGCGGTGCTCGAAGGCACGTTGGGGCCGGTTTGGGTCTTCTTCAGCACGCCACCCTCTGCCCAGGTGAAGTAGATCGTCGCTCCGGGCGGCCAGTTAAACCCGTCGACTTCGACGTCAGACCCCGGAGGTCCTTCCGTGGCCGGGAGCACGATCGACGGCTGCGAGCTCGCGATGATATCGAACGGTGCGGTAGCGGTCACCTGGTAGTCGGAGGTGAACGCAACCACGACGGCGCTCGTTTCGCTCTCCCAACCCTGTCCTTCGGCGAGCGTGATTTGGGTCTTGAACGTGCCGTTCTCGTTGACGGTCACGCCGCCCTCTGTCGCCTGCGGATTGATTTGCACAGAGGTGAGTTCCTGCGGGGCCTGCGCCAAGGAGAACAACACCTGGCTGCCCGCCGGCCAATTCGTCCCGCTGATGGTCATCGTCGAGCCAATCGCTACCTGCGCGGGAGATACTCCCAGATTCGCTGGTGCGGATGGCTCACTCGTCGGTTCGCCGGTTGGAGATGGACCGGCAGTGATCGTGAACTGCGCGACTGCGGAGATCGAAAAGTCGTCGGTGAATGCCACTACGACCGCTGCCGATTCGCTTTCCCAGCCCTCCCCAGCCGGCAACTCGATGGTGGTCTCGAAATGACCGCCGACCGGCGTGATCGCAGCCAGGCTGGCGTCCTTCTCCTCGCCCAATGCCAGAGCCATGCCGCTCTTCGCGAGGCTCACCGACACGCTCGATCCGTCGGGCCAGTAGTATCCCTCCACGGTGATAATCGTTCCGACCGGACCGCTGGTCGGTTGGATCTGGATCATCGGCGCCGAAGAGATTTCGAATAGAGCGGCAGCGGCATGAGCGAAGTCACTCGTGTATGCGATGACCAACGCGGCAGTCTTGCCCTCCCAGCCCTGACCGGCTGGCAGTTCTATCGTTCCGACGAAATGGCCGTTGGAATCGACGACGAAACCCGCCGCCTGAACGCCGGCCTTCGCCGTTTGGGCCATTTGCGCCGCTTGTTCCTGGGTGAACGATGTCATGGCCCCCGGTTCAGCCAGGGTCAGGAACACCGTTGCCCCCACTGGCCATTTGTCGCCGATCACGGAGATGACCGTCCCCACCGGGCCCGAGGCGGGCGAGAGCCAGATCGTAGGGCCGCTGCCCGGTGTGGTCGTCGGCGTCGGCGTATGGGTCGGTGTCGGGGTGTGGGTAGGCGTGCACGTCGGCGTGGACGTCGGATTGACGCTCTCCCACCAGACCCGGATCACAGCGTTCCCGACGCCATCGTAGTACTCGACATCCAGGTCGTGGTTGCCGCTGTTCAGGTGTTTGTCGCCATGAACGGTACGTTCGGAGCCGTCGTGCCACGAATCGACCACCAGATCGCCATCCACCCAGATGCGGACGCCGTCATCCACCGTCGCGTAGAATCGATAGGTGCGCGAGCTGCCGAAATACTGATCGCGGCTCCACCACACCGAGAAGTTATCCGAGTGCACCCCGGGGCCGGGTGAGCCCGATCCCCAGTTGAAATTGATGCTCGCATCGTTGCGCACCAGGACGGGGCTGCCGTCCAGATAGCGGTTGTTGTAGTAGCGGCCTTTCCAGTCCGGGTAGCTGGGTTCGGCGCAATCCCACCACAGGCGAATTTCCGCCGGACCCGCACGATCGTAATACTCGAGACGCAGGTCATGGTCGCCGCCATTCACATAGCGATCGACGGTGAAAGTCCTGGCTCCGCCGTCATACCACTGATCGATCAGCAGTTGGCCATCCAGCCAGAGCCGTGCGCCATCGTCCACACGGATCGAGAAACGGTAGTTGCCTGCGTTGAATCCGATGCGTCGTGTCCAACGCACGGAGAAGTTGTCCGGGGGAATATTGGGTGCGGGCGAGCCGTAACCCCAGTTAAAGTCGATCCAGGGGTCGTTTCTCACGAGCACAGGCGCGCCATAAAGGTTTGGATTGTTGTGGTATTCGCCTTTCCAGTCGGGATAACTTTCACCCCAACGCTCCCACCAGAATTTGCACATCGCCCAGCCGATGTTTTCGTAGTATTCGACACGTAGATTGTGGTTACCGGGCGTTACGAAGACATCGGCGACGTAAGTGATCGGCCCCGAATCGTACCAGCGATCGATGATCAGTTGGTTGTCGATCCAGACCCGCACGCCGTCATCGACGCGCGCATAGAAGCGGTAGTTTCCCCCGTCGAAGTACTGGACGCGTGTCCAGCGGACGGAGAAGTTATCCGCTGGTAAATAGGGCGCGGGAGCACCATAGCCCCAGTCGAAATCAATCGCGACATCGTTGCGCAGGAAGATGGGCTGCCCGTACAGACTCCTGTTGCTGAAGTACTCCCCCTTCCAGTCGGGGAAGAAGGCGGGTGGCGGTGGTGGTGGCGGCAAAGGTGGCGCTGGGGGCGGATAGAGCATCGGCGGCAGTGCCAGGTTGCCACACACCTTGACGACGTACCAGTATCGCCCATCGATGGTGACAATCTCCCAGGCATCGTGATTCAGTTGCGCCTGGGTGGAGTATAGCTTCCCGTTCAGCATGTAGTTGACCATGTAGTCGCCCTGCAAGGTGGTTTCCGTTGTGCTTTGTACCTCGCCTTGCATGTTCTGCTCACGGGCGAGCCGGATCGCGTCTTGAGCGGAGTAGGCGCCATTCGGGTCCACCTGGTTGCGCGCCATCGGGTCGATATTCGCAGGAGTCTGCCCACTGGGCAGGAGAGGCACATCGACTTGTTGGGTTTGCCCAGACTCTACGGACACGACGGGAGAGGATGCAGTGTCGTGTTCCGGCGATTGCACCTGCACGGAATAGCTACCGGGTGGGACGTTCGTGATGGTGTATTGCCCGTTCGCGTTGGTCTGGACCGTCTGATCTCCGACCTTGACGACCGCCCCGGAGATGGCCTGACCGGTCTGCTGGTCGCGGACCACGCCGGAAATCGTGCCGGGCACCTGTGGCGCCGGCGTGGGCGTCGACGGGGTCGCCGTCGGTTGGACCATAACCTCTATGGGCGGCTCCACGTCAAAACGCGCACTGCTCTGAATGCCCGACGCTTCCGCACGCGCCACGACTTCTACGAAGTCATCTGAAAGCCAGCGCTGATCGTAAGGAAAGGTGAAAGAGCTCGCAAATGCGCCTTTCTCGTCGACCACAGCGCCTGCGTAGGCATAGTTTTCGTCCATTTCGCCCGCCGCGTTCTGCAGGCGGATAAAGACGACTTCACCTGGCTGCCAGTTCAGGCCGTTGACGTGAACCAGCGTCCCGGAATACCCGGAATCGGGGGCGAGCGAAATGGTCGCATCCGTGATTGGGTTAGGGATATCGGTAGGCACACTCCCGGCCCGTCCCTGGTTCATCACGAACAGCGTCGCGCCGAGTACGATCAAGCAGAAAAATCCTGCCAGGATCACGCCCAGAAGAATGATTGCGTATTGTCTCTGCTTAAACATGCCTTTTCCTCCCGCTTCACAGCCGCTGAAATTCGACGTATGTATCCACATTCATATTATACAGGAGAACGTGCAACATCGCATGAGAGGCTATGCCTATTCGCGCCTACGGAAATGCGCCTAGTTCGTTCGCGATGAGTGTAGGCATTTATGCCTATGTGCTAACTTCACGTAAATTGCACTTGAAGGCATTTCCCGGGAGTCTCTCAGACTTAGGGATTGCGGCCAACCTGAAGGGGCCATGCGCGTCAGATGGACTCATACCGCACGCC
>DMIX01000439.1 GCA_003451975.1 Propionibacteriaceae bacterium | reverse complement strand
TCGTAGAAGCGGTGGTCCTCGATGCCCACCTGCGCCATTTTCATGTCGGCCGAAATCTTGTCCAAAGACACGTAAATGCGGTTCTGATCGTAGAAATAGGCCAGCACTTTGCCGTTGGCGGTCAGCAGTTTCGACCGCTGCCACTGTGGCGGTGCCTCCAACTCCACGGGCAGGTCGTTGACTCCCGTCAGAGCGTCCTTGGTGGTCGATGCGGCGACCCCGACAGCGGGCACCATGAGGCCGGCCACCAGCACCCCGCCGAGGATGGAAACCAGAATGAAAGTGAGCAGCGCATAGAGCCGTTTGCCAAGCAGCATGGGTAAAGGGTACGTCACTGAAACCAGCCCATGCTGAACACCGATCTCCGAACACCCCTACGGGTGGGGGCAGGGTAGTAACTTTCGGATCGGCTGCGGTGGTATGGCTATTGACTCCCCTCCGGGTTAGCCTGAAGCTCGACAGGGAGGAGAACCCCAATCTCCCTTCCTGGTGGCCCCCCGCCGAAAGGACTGAGAGCAATGACGCTCCAAACGGATGACTGGACGCTGCTGGCTAAGTGCCGCGGACTTGAAGATGAGTTGTTCCCTGACGGGGCCGAGCAGAAGCGTGCGCGCACGATCTGCTCAGGCTGCCCGGTGCGGACCAACTGCCTGGCTGAAGCACTCGACAACCGCATTGAGTGGGGAGTCTGGGGCGGCATGACCGAACGCGAACGTCGGCAGCTGCTTCGGCAGCGCACCGACATCACGTCGTGGACCTCCCTGTTGTGCCCCAAGGAAGGCCACGTCCGAGCCTAAGCCTGCTGGCGAATTCCGCTGCCGGAGCCAATGTCGGTTTCGGCACGGCGGACGCTCGGCCCTCGGCGCGGTTAGGGTGTTCCCATGACGAAGTGGGAGTACGTGACCGTGCCGCTATTGGTGCACGCCACCAAACAAATTCTCGATAACTGGGGCAGTGAAGGCTGGGAGCTGGTCCAGGTCGTGCCTGGGCCCAATGCCGACAACCTGGTTGCCTATCTGAAGCGGCCGGTGGGCGCATGACCAGCACGCCATCGGCACGTCTGGCCGATGCAGGACTGAGCCTGCCCGCGGTTCCCGCTCCGGTCGCGTCCTATGTGCCGGCCCGAGCCAGCGGCCATCAGGTGTTCACCTCAGGCCAACTGCCGTTCGTGGACGGGGCGCTGGAGATGGCCGGGAAGGTCGGAGCCGAAGTCAACCCCGACGACGCCGCACGACTGGCCCGCACCGCGGCCTTGAACGCGGTGGCTGCCGCCGCAGCGGCAGCCGGCGGCGTGGATCGGATCCGCAGCGTCACGAAGCTGGTGGTCTATGTCGCCAGCGATCCGTCGTTCACCGGGCAGCCAGCCGTCGCCAACGGCGCCTCGAAGCTGTTGCAGGAGGTCTTCGGCGAGGATGGCATTCATGCCCGCAGCGCGGTGGGGGTAGCCGTGCTGCCCCTGGATTCCCCGGTAGAGATCGAACTGATCGTCGAGGTGGTCACCGACTGATGGATGCCAGCCGAACCGCCACGGTTCGCCGGGCTCGCAAGATCTTCCGGATCCTCGGCGATACCTATCCCGATGCACACTGCGAACTCGATCACCGCAACGCGTGGCAACTGCTGGTCGCCACGGTGCTCTCGGCTCAATCCACCGATCGGCGGGTCAACACCGTCACCCCGCAGCTCTTCGCGCGGTACCCCTCGGCGGTCGAACTGGCCGGCGCCGATCGAACCGAACTGGAGGAGTTGATCAAACCCACCGGTTTCTTCCGGGCCAAGACAGACTCCCTGCTGCGATTGAGCGCCTCCCTGCTGAGTGACTTCGACGGGCAGGTGCCCACCGCTGTCGAACAACTCACCACCCTGCCCGGGGTTGGCCGAAAGACCGCCAATGTGGTGCTCTCCGACGCCTTCGGTAAACCGGCGCTGACCACCGACACCCACTTCATTCGGCTGTCGCGTCGTTTTGCCTGGACGGCGGCGACCGACCCGGTGAAGATCGAGGCCGAAGTCGGTGAACTCTTCGAGCGGCGAGACTGGAACCAGCTCAACCACCGGCTGATCTGGCACGGTCGGCGTCGCTGCCATGCCCGCCGTCCCGCCTGCGGGGCCTGCCCGGTCGCGGCCTTGTGCCCGTCCTTCGGCGAAGGGCCGGTCGAAGAGAAAGTCGCCGTCAAGCTGATCCGGGAACCACGGCGATGAACAAGCCGCTGCCCGCCGAGCTGCAGCGTTTGCAACAGCTGCTGGCCGACCCGACCCAGCCGCAAGCTGCGCGCGGCTCGGGGAAGGCGGCTGCGGTGCTCATCTTGTTGGCCGACAGCGACGAGGGCTACCAGACCGTGCTGGTCGAGAAGCGTCCCGACCTGCGTAATCACGCTGGCCAAGTGGCCTTTCCCGGTGGCACGGCAGAAGCCGCGGATGCCGATGCGATCGTCACCGCACTTCGAGAAGCCCGTGAAGAGGTCGGGGTGGAACCGGTCGATGTCACCGTGTTGGGAATCCTGCCCTCGCGCCACATTCCCCGAAGCGGCTTCGAGGTGACTCCCGTCGTCGCCTGGTGGCAACGTCCGGGACCACTGCAGGTCGTCGACACTGAGGAGTTGAGCGCCGTCCATCAGGTCGAGGTCGCCACGCTGCTCGATCCGCAGCGCCGCGACACCTGGCGGCTCGGGGAGTTCACCGGGCCCGGATTCTGGGTCGACGACCTTTATGTCTGGGGCTTCACCGCCTACCTGTTGGACGGCCTGTTCGACCTGTTCGGCTGGGCGCAGCCGTGGGATGCCGGCCGCATCAGCCCCATCCCGGAGCGGTTCCGTCGCGACGCTCGCTAGGTTTTCTTCCACAAATGTTGTGAACATGGTTCACGCAATTTCGGTCGTGCGTCATGATGGACCCCATGGCTTGGTGGCACAACGCAGTGGCTTATCAGATCTATCCGCGCTCCTTCGCGGACTCAACCGGCGACGGGATCGGTGATCTCAGAGGCATCCTGAGCAAGGTCGACTACCTGGCCGAACTCGGAGTCGATGTGGTGTGGCTCTCGCCGGTGTACCGCTCCCCGATGGACGACAACGGCTACGACATCGCTGACTACCGCGACATCGACCCGCTGT
>DMIX01000316.1 GCA_003451975.1 Propionibacteriaceae bacterium | reverse complement strand
TTCTGCCAGTTCCCCTGGTCCTCCATGACCATCAAATCGAACGGGGAATCCTGTGAGTGTGTGGAAGATTTCAACAACGAGATCGTGCTGGGCAATGCTAATGATGAAAGCCTGCATGATATCTGGAATGGGGCGAAGTATAAATCTTTCCGCATGGACCATTTCAATCTGACCCCCGGTATTAAATGCACCGAACAGTGCGACATGCAGTTGATCGGCAGTTTTTTAGCCTCATAAGAATTGGGATAGGAGATTTCAATGAAACGCGAAATAAAAATTGGCGATAAACTGGTGGGGGATGGGCATCCTACCTATGTGGTGGCAGAAATTGGCATCAACCATAATGGTGATCTGAACATCGCCAAAGAACTGATCCTGGCAGCCAAGGATGCCGGGGTGGATGCGGTCAAGTTCCAGAAGCGCACCCCCGAGGTCTGCACCCCGCGAGACCAGTGGGAGATCGAACGCGACACCCCGTGGGGCCGGATGACGTACATCGAATACCGGCATCGCGTGGAGTTCGGCGCCGACGAGTTCCGCCAGATCGACGAGTACTGCGCCGAGATCGGAATCGACTGGTTCGCCTCCCCGTGGGATGTCGAGAGCGTCGAGTTCCTGATGGCCTACAACCCCAAGGTGTTCAAGGTCGCCTCGGCCTGCCTCACCGACGACGATCTGCTCACCGCCATGCGCGACACCGGACGCACCGTCATCCTGTCGAGTGGCATGTCGACCCCGGCGCAGATCCGACATGCCGTCGAGCTGCTGGGCAGTGACCAGATCGTGCTGCTGCACGCCACCAGCACCTACCCGGCTCCGGCCGATCAGCTCAACTTGCGCATGATCGACACCCTCAACTCCGAATACCCGAATGTGCCGATCGGCTACTCCGGCCATGAGGTCGGCCTGCAGACCACGCTGTGTGCGGTCGCGCTGGGGGCGTGCATGGTGGAGCGTCACATCACCTTGGACCGTTCCATGTGGGGTTCGGACCAGTCGGCGTCGGTGGAGCCCGAAGGCATGCGTCGCCTGGTGCGGGACATCCGCGTCATCGAGGAATCCCTCGGCGACGGCGTCAAGAAGGTCTACCCAGCCGAAGAGGCAGCGATGCGCAAGCTGCGCCGCGTGACCGGTGTGGTCGCCGATCGCAGCGCCGGACCGGTGCAAGTGGCATGACCATCGACACCGTCGCCCTGGTGGAGAGCCCGGCCCAATTCCTCAACCTCCTGGAATGGGTCCACGCCGAGCGCGCCGCCGATCGGACCGTGGCGATGGTGTTGGCTCCGGTGGAGCACACCGGACGAGAACAACTGCGCCAGATGGCGGCCTTCGCCGCCGAAGAGCACGTCGCTGTGGAGTGGTATGACCCGCGCAAATCCACTCCACAGCGACTGCAGGTGGTGCGTCAGTTGGCCGGACGAGTATCGCGTGCCCGGCGGCTGGTGGTGGGGGATCCGTTCTCCGGGATGATCCAAGCCCTGCTGGTCGTCGCCCGACCGCGTCAGGTGGTCGTCGTCGACGACGGCACCGCCACCATGGAGTTCGCCTCCCAGTTGCTGTCCGGCGAGCCGTTGCGACGGTGGGATGCCCCGCCGGCGATGATGGAGACCTTGCGCACCCCTCTTGCCTGGAATGCGCGACGGTTCTTTCGTAGCGATCGGGTGCGGATCTTCACCGTGATGCCGGTGGCTGGCATGCCGCCGCACCAGATCAACCAGCACAGCTATGACTGGACGCGGCGCCGTTTCGGCCCGCCACGGACCCTTCCCGGAGTAGATATCGTCGGCTCGTCACTGGTCGAATCCGGGGTCGTGAACGAGGAGTCCTACCTCGCGGCGATCAGCGTGCTCGCTGGTCGCCATGGCAATCAGGGCCGGTACTACGCCCACCGCAAGGAAGACGATCGCAAACTCGACCGGATCCGGCAGGCAACCAACCTGGATGTGCGTCGGCCCACGGTGCCCTTGGAGATCGAGCTTCGTCGCGGACCGGTCGCCCAAGTGCTGGCTAGCTTCCCCTCCTCAGTGGGCTACACCCTGCCGCTGGTGCTGGCCGGAGTGCCGACTCGAGTGGAGCTTCAGCCGGTTCCCACCGACATGCTCACCCCGCGAGTGGGGGACGCCGCGCGGCGCTTCCTATCGCGGATCAGCGCTGACCTGCGCAACAACGGCGAAGACCATTCCACCGGGCACATCGCCCCAATGAGTATCTGAGTGGGCTGCGCGCTCACTTGTGGCTGAAAGTGGGCACCAAGCCGTTGAAGGTGACGCTGTAGCCCAAACCGTGGGCGACGATGTAGCCCACTCCGGCCAGCACTGCCAGGATTACGATGGCGAACAGAACGTAGGCGATGATCCGTCCCACCAGATGCGGTTTCAAGACGGCGACAGGTGCATGGTCTCCGGAGTCCACGCCGCTGCCCCAGGCCAGAGAGCGGACACCGAGCGCGAACAGCGCCGGGAGACCTGCTCCCAGCAGGAGCCCGACGAGGAGAATCCGCCAGGTGGCTTCCAAAGCGGCCCAGAGCTGATCCATCAGACCGCCTCTCGCACCGGTTCGACCTGAGCAGGCTTGCCGTCGTCCCATTCGTCGTTGACATTGCTCGGGTTGATCGGATCGCGCCGCGAGCGCCACCACATGAACAAGGCAGCCGCAACCAGGGTGCCGAAGATCGCCAGATCGCCGAGGCCGTCGCCCAGCAGGTTGCCGATCCACCACAGCGCCGCAGAGACCAGGGCGGCGGACGGCAAGGTGATCATCCACGCACCGACCATGCGGCCGGCGACTCCCCAGCGCACCGTGGCGCCGGTGCGTCCCAGTCCGGAACCGATGATCGAACCGGTGCACACATGCGTGGTGGACAGTGGAAAGCCCATCTGGGAGGAGGTCAGAATCACCGCAGCCGACGAGCTTTCCGCAGCCATGCCTTGCGGCGAGAGCACTTCGACCAGGCCCTTACCCATGGTCCGGATGATGCGCCAGCCGCCGATGTAGGTTCCGCTGGCGATGGCCATGGCGCAGGCGAACTTCACCCACAGTGGGATTTCGTCGGTGGGCATGGTGGGGTTGGTCGCGATCAGCGCCAGCGTGATGACCCCCATGGTCTTCTGGGCGTCGTTGGTGCCGTGGGACAACGAAAGCAATGAGGCGGTTCCGATCTGGCCCCACCGGAAGCCTGCCTCCTGGTACCGCTGAGCCACTCCGCGGGTGATCGCGAAGACCAGACGGGTGCCGACCAGAGCGACCACGATGGCCACCGCCGGTGAGATCAAGGCCGGCAGCACCACTTTGCCGAACACTCCATCTAGATGCCCGTCGCTGCCCCACCATTTGACGCCGCCCCAGCCGAGGCTGGCGACGGTCGCGCCGACGAGCCCGCCGAATAGGGCATGCGAGGAACTGGAGGGAAGGCCCCACAGCCAGGTGAGGATGTTCCAGATGATGGCGTCGGCCAGGGCGGCCATCAGAATCACCAGCAGCGCATGGCCGCCGTCCGCAGTCAGGCTGGGTGTTACAGCGCCGGAGCTGTCCTGAATCTTGATCACTGAGTTGGTGACGGTGATCGCCACCTCTACCGACAGGAATGCCCCGACAAGGTTGAGGATGGCCGAAAGCGTCACCGCCGCCTTCGGACTCAACGCCTTCGTTGCGATCGAGGTGGCCATCGCATTCGCCGTGTCATGGAAACCGTTGGTGAAATCAAAAGCTAACGCTGTGACAACAACAAGCGACAAGAGTAAGAACTCAGAGGTCACGGTGACATGGTAGGGCCAGAATCGCGTCTTGTCGCATCGAAGCGAAACCGTCTCGGTTCCTGCGACTGCGGGTCGAAAACTGAGCTAATATGCGCCGCCACGCTCGACCGTGGTCAGCCCAAACCCACCATCGCGGCGGCCTCGGCCCGCAGTGCGGCCATCGCGCTGCGCGCCACTTTCTTCTGCGTCGCCAGGTCGGCATCCACTGGTGCGCGCACCTGCAGATAACACTTCAACTTGGGCTCGGTGCCCGAGGGACGCACCACGACGCGTACCGTGTCGCCGGCAAAGAGCATGCCGTCGGTGGGCGGCAGTTCGGCCGATCCGGCGGCGAGGTCGACAGCGGTCACCGGCTCGCCGCCCAGAGACGTCGGCGGGGCCGAGCGTAGTCGTGCCATGGCATCACTGATCAGTGAGAGCTGCTCCACCCGGAATGCCAGTTGGGAGGTGTGGTGCACGCCATAGCGGACACCGAGTTCGTCGAGTCGATCGGCGATGGTCCGGCCTTGCGCACGCAGACGGGCGACCAACGACAGCACGCGCACTAGGGTGGTGATGCCGTCCTTATCCGGCACAGCAGTTGGATCGGTGCAGTAGCCGATCGCTTCCTCGTAGCCGAACGCCAGGCCGGGTACCCGTCCGATCCATTTGAAGCCGGTGAGAGTGGTCGTGAACGGCTGATCGTACGCCGCAGCCACCGTACTCAACATGGTGGAGGACACGATGGAGCAGGCATAGGTGCCGGTGGTGCCGCCGCGAAGCAGGTCGTCGGCCAACAGCACCCCCAATTCGTCGCCGGTCAGCATCCGCCACTGGCCCTCGATCACGGCTGCGATGGCGCAACGATCGGCGTCGGGATCGTTGGCCACCGCCACATCGGCGCTGACCCGGCGCGCCAACTCCAGGGCCAAGTCGATGGCTCCAGGCTCCTCCGGGTTGGGGAATCCCACCGTGGGGAAGTCCGGATCGGGTTGGGCCTGGGCCTGCACCTGATGGGGTGCGCTGAAGCCGGTGGCGGCCACCACCGGCTCGACCACCGCAGTGCCCACACCGTGCATGGCGGTATAAACCCAGGTGAGTTCGGTGGGTGTTCCCTCAGTGACCAGTGACGCGGCGCGAGCCACATAGGCAGTAGTCAGCTCATCTCCGAGGACGGTGTAGTCGGTGCTGCGCGGAATGTCGTTCACTGATCCGGCTGCGGCCGCCGCGATCTGAGCGGCGATGTCAGCATCGGCCGGTGGCACGATCTGGGAGCCATCGCCCAGATACACCTTGTAGCCATTGTCCTGCGGCGGATTGTGAGAGGCGGTCACCACCACTGCGGCGACACAGCCGTAGTGGCCGATTCCGAAGGCCACCACCGGCGTGGGTCGGTTTTCGGCGCACAGCAGCGGTTTGAGACCGGCCCCGGCGAGGATCTCGGCGGTGTCGCGCGCGAAGGTGGCCGAGTTGTGGCGGGCGTCGTAGCCGACGATGACCGAACCACCGGCCAGGCCCTGCTGCACCAGATAATGAGCCAAACCGGCGGCGGCCTGGGAGACCACCACTCGGTTCATGCGCGCCGGGCCCGGCCCGAGCGGGCCGCGCAGCCCGGCGGTGCCGAAGCTCAACGGACCGGCAAAGGCCGCTTCAAGTTCGGTGCGAGCCTCAGCGTTGCCGGACTGTGCGTCGGCGACCAGGGCGTCCAAGGCGGCGACGGTTTCCGGATCAGGATCTTGAGCGCGCCACGATTCGATCGCGGCGGCCAATTCCGGTGACAGGGCGTCCATGACTACTCAGATCCGATCCAAGAAGCCGGCCAGCAGTGCGCGTAGTCGGGGTTCGGCCGCTGCGCCGGCTGCCACGACTTCCGCATGGGCCAGCGGTGTGGGAGAGATGCCTGCCCCGAAGTTGGTGACCAGGGAAAGGCCCAAGACCTCCATGCCTGCCTCGCGGGCCGCGATCGTCTCCAGGGCGGTGGACATGCCGACAAGGTCGCCCCCGAGAATCTTGGCCATCCGCACCTCGGCCGGGGTCTCGTACTGGGGGCCGTGAAATTGGACGTAGACCCCCTCAGGCAGGCTGGGATCAACGTCGTGGGCGATTTCACGCAATCGCGGCGAATACGCCTGCGTCATGTCGATGAAGGTGGCGCCGACCAGGGGAGTGGCCCCGGAGAGATTGATGTGATCGCGCAGCACCACCACGGTGCCCGGCGGCCACTGGTCGACCAGACCACCACAACCGTTGGTGAGGACCACAGTCTTGGCGCCGGCGGCGGCGGCGGTGCGCACGCCATGCACCACCGGCTCGACGCCACGTCCCTCATAGAAGTGGGTGCGACCGCTGAACAGCGCGGCCACCTTGCCTGCGCCGGTGCGGATGACGCGGAGCATGCCAGCGTGTCCAGCCACGACGGGCTTGTTGAAACCCGGCAGTTCAGCCAGATCGCATTCGCCGATGGTCTCGCCCAGTCCGACGGACGCCCCCGACCAGCCGGAGCCGAGAACCAGAGCGATGTCGATGGCTGGGATTTCGAATCGAGTCAGCAGCGCCTGTGCTGCGAGAAGGTGAGCCATCCCCTGACTATAACGGCCTGTCGGGGGTGGCCGGGGCCGTAGCAGGCTGGTCGGCTGACTGCGGTGAGAGCGGGCCCGCCTCGGTGAAACCTACCGCCGAGCGGTGGGCTGCTGCCTGCAGCCGAATGGCGACCACCAATACCGCCCCCAGTCCCAGGAAGATGAGGAACTGGCCGAACTGCACCAGGCCCCGCGGGCCGGTCAGATAAGCCAGTGCGACCAGCACCAAGCCCACCGCGCTGAGCAGCGAGCCGCCGAGCAGAACCCGGCGCCCACGGGGACCGGGACGGCGCACCGCCCGTTCCAGCAGAATGAGGTCACCAGCGGCGAGCGCCACCGAAAGTGGCAGGGCGCTGAGTTCCAGCATCACCTCTTGGGTGGTGGACTGCTCGGGCAGGCCGAGCAGGACCAGGATGACGCTGAGGAGAGTGCCAAACCCGGCGATGACTCCCAGCGCGATGATTCGCGAACGCACGTGTCGACCTTAGGCGATGGTGCCGCGACCGTCGGATGTCGAACACCTCAGGCGTGTCGGTCCGGTGGCGCTGCACCATGGGAGAATGGGCCGGTGATGACAGTAGCGATTCTCGGCGGCGGACCTGGCGGGTACGAGGCGGCTTTGGTTGCCCGACAACTCGGCGGCGACGTGACCTTGATCGAGCGGCGCGGTCTGGGCGCTTCGGCGGTGTTGACCGACGTGGTGCCCTCCAAAACGCTTATCGCTGCTGCGGAGGCGATGACCAAGATTGGTTCGGCGGAGGCGCTCGGGCTGCGACTGTGCGAAGGCACCCAGCGGCTGCGTGACGCGGTACAGGTCGACATGGCCACCGTGAACGCCCGAATCCGCAGCCTCGCCCAAGCCCAGTCCGCCGATATTGCGGCGCGCCTGGCCGTGGAGGGAGTTCGCATCATCGATGGCACCGGACGCCTTGACGGCGCGCACACCGTGGTCGTCGACACTGTCGACGGCGGCGAACGAATCGATGCCGACATTGTGTTGATCGCCACCGGTGCCCACCCGCGTGAGTTGGACGCCGCCAAACCTGATGGCGTCCGCATCTTCAACTGGGCTCAGATCTATAACCTCACTGCGGTGCCGGAGCACTTGATCGTGGTCGGATCCGGCGTCACCGGCGCCGAGTTCGCCTCGGCCTACACCGCACTGGGCGTCACCGTGACGCTCATCTCGTCGCGCGACAAGGTACTGCCCGGCCAGGACGACGACGCCGCTGATGTCATTCAGCAGGTGTTCGAGAGTTCCGGCATGACCGTGCTCAACCGGGCCCGGGCCGTGGCGGCCGAGGTTCGCGGCGATCAGGTCGTGGTCAGCCTCGCCGACGGACGCGAGATCGTTGGATCCCACTGTCTGATGGCGGTGGGTGCGATTCCCAATACTGCGGGTATCGGCCTCAAGGAGTCTGGCGTCGAGCTGACCGATTCGGGCCATATCGTGGTGGATCGCGTCTCGCGCACCTCCGCCCACGGCGTCTATGCCGCCGGGGACTGCACCGGGGTCAATGCGCTGGCCAGCGTCGCCGCCATGCAGGGACGTATTGCCATGTGGCATTCGCTCGGCGACGCGGTGACCCCGCTGGATCTGAACACCGTGAGCGCCAATGTGTTCACCGCTCCGGAAATCGCCACGGTTGGATTGAGCCAGTCCGAGGCATGCACGGCNNTGGCTTCGTGAAGGTCTTCAGCCTGCCGTTGACCGGGATCGTGGTTGGTGCGGTCGTGGTGGCACCCTCAGCCTCAGAACTGATTCATGCACTCTCGATCGCGGTGCGCCAACGTCTTACCGTCGATCAAGTGGCCGAATCCTTCACTGTCTACCCGTCGCTGTCGGGATCGATTGCCGAGGCCGCGCGGCGACTGCATGGCCAGGCTGCCGATCTGACCTATTGAGGTCCCATCGCCAAGCGCTCAGGTCCTTCCAGAGACTGGAGCGCTCGGCGATGGTGAACTTTGCGACCCGGATCAGCGACGGGGCCGCGTCGGTCACCCCTTGATGTAGGCGGTGCGCCGGTATTTCGCGGTTGTGGTCGCCCGGTGTGACACCGCGGCCGCGTCGATCCAGCTCGTGGTGATTTTGACCGCGATCCGCTTGCCGGCGAAGGATCTCTTCAACTTCAAGGTCGCCTTGGTCGCCTGAGCAACCTTCTTACCGTTGACATACCACTGGTAGGTCATGGTTGCGCCGGGCACTGGGTGAACCAAAGCGGCGGTGACCTTCTTGCCGGCCTTCACGGTTCCGGAGATCACGCCGCGGTGGGCCTGCTCCCGATTGAGGCGGTTCTGCATGGCCGTGACCATCGCCTGGGTTGCCGTACTCGTGCTCGCCGCGGCGTCGAGTGCGGACTTCGTCTGATCCAGTTCGTCCTTGACTTTCGATAGCTCGCTTTGCAACGGTTCCGTTGCCGCGGTGATATCGGCACTGCTATACGGAGTGGCGTCGACATCACCCAATGCAACGTTTTCGCCACCGAATTCCAGGTGAGTGAGCGTAGAGGTGACCACAGTGGTGGTGCCTTGCTTAATTCCGAAGAACGCCACTGTGGTATCAGACCCGAAGTAATCCTCGAAGAAGGACAGCGGTTGCGGCTTGGCCTGCGAACCGTCAACACCACCATCGAAGGGGGTTCTCTTCACCGTGGGGTGGTCGGTATCGGCCGGATCGGGGTTGACGATCCACACATTCGCGGCCCACCACCGACCATTCTCGATCTGGCTATAGGTGCCCTTGTCGTCGCCGGGCGACACATCTTGCTGATACGGCTCCCACACCAACCGGGCGTAGGTCACGTTCATCGAGCCGCCCATGATGCCGATCTGGTAGCTGGGTGCGTAGCCGGTGGAGTCTTTGATGGTGTAGGCCAAGCCAGAGACGTCGGCCAAAGCCGTGAGCGGTGTCAGACCGCCGTTGCCATCGGACTTTCCGTAGTTGATTGAAGCGGCCTTGTAGAAGACCAGCCCGTCCACTGTGGTGAACGGTGTCGGGTCACCTTCCTCGATCCACGAGTCGTAGGTGGACGCTTCTGCGGTTGCTGGTAGGACCGTGGTGAATGCTCCCCCGATCAGTGCCACGCCAATGAGCGCGGCAAATGCTTTCCTGAATTTCATGATTCCCCTCACGCGGATTCCTCCGAATTTCGCAAGACGGCCCCCGCCGACCTGCAGGGTCACCATAAACCCGAATTTCGTCTCACGTCGAGGTGAGATTCGGAGGTGTTCCTCGCAAAGCCGAGATCCGGAGCATTCCCGGGATTTCGCCCTGGGGAAACCGCGTTCTCAGGAGCTCGCTGAGACACGGGGAAGCTGTCATCGGGTGCGGCACAGCGCACCGGTGGGCCGTCCGCATTGCGAAACATCTTGAGGGGAAGGGGGTACTGCGGAGGCGGGGCTGGATCGCCCCGCCTCGCCTCCGTAGTGGCTATTGCGGGTCGACGATCTCACACAGTTCCTGACCGGAACTGACCGAGGCGCCGACCGTGGCGGCGAGGTTCTTGACGATGCCGGCCCGGTGGGCGTTGATGGGCTGCTCCATCTTCATGGCCTCCAGCACCACGATGAGGTCGCCTTCGTTGACCTCATCGCCGTCGACCACGCCGACCTTGACGATGGTGCCCTGCATGGGGGCGGCCAGGGTGTTCGACGACGGCGCCTTGGCGGTCGCACCACCCGTGCTGCGCCGGGTCGGGCGCTTCACCGCAGGCTTGGTCATCGGGGCGGACAATGAGCTGGGCAGCTTGACCTCGACACGGCGGTTATTCACCTCGACCACATAGGTGGTGGTCTCGATCGGATCGGATTCACCCATGGTGCCGGTGTAGGGCTCGATGGTGTTGTCGAACTCGGTCTCGATCCAGCGGGTGTGGACGTTGAACGAGCCGTCGGCTGCCACATAGTCCGGCTCGGACAGCACCGCCCGGTGGAACGGAATTACCGAAGGCATACCTTCCAAAGTGGTCTCGCCCAGGGCACGCTTGGCGCGGGTGATTGCCTCGGCACGGTCGGCACCGGTGACGATGATCTTGGCCACCAGCGAATCGAATGAGCCGGGCACTGCCATGCCGGTCAGGTACCCCTCGTCCACCCGGACGCCCGGTCCGGCCGGCGCATGCCAGGCGGTGACGGTGCCCGGGGCGGGCATGAAGTTGCGACCGGCGTCCTCGGCGTTGATGCGGAATTCGATGGAGTGGCCGCGGATTTCCGGGTCGTCGAAGCCGAGTTCCTCGCCATTGGCGATGCGGAACATCTGACGCACCAGGTCCAGCCCGGTGACTTCCTCGGAGACCGGATGTTCGACCTGCAGGCGGGTGTTGACCTCGAGGAAGGAGATGGTGCCGTCCTGGCCGATCAGGAACTCACAGGTTCCGGCACCGACATAGCCGGCCTCTTTCAGAATGGCTTTGCTGGATTCGTACAGCCGGCTGCGCTGAGCATCGGTCAGGAAAGGCGCAGGCGCCTCCTCCACCAGCTTCTGGTGGCGGCGTTGCAGCGAGCAGTCGCGGGTGGAAACGACCACGACATTGCCCTTCGCATCGGCCAGGCATTGGGTTTCGACGTGCCTGGGGCGGTCCAGGTAGCGTTCCACGAAGCACTCGCCGCGCCCGAAAGCAGTGACCGCCTCACGGGTGGCCGACTCGAACAGTTCGGGGATCTCCTCCAGGGTGCGGGCGACCTTCAGGCCGCGGCCGCCGCCGCCGAAGGCGGCCTTGATCGCGATGGGCAGGCCATGCTCGGTGGCGAAGGCCACGACCTCGTCGGCGTCCGCCACCGGGTCGGCGGTGCCGGGCACCAGCGGCGCACCGACCTTGGCTGCGATATGACGGGCCTGAACCTTGTCGCCGAGGGCGTCGATGGCCGCCGGTGAGGGGCCGATCCAGATCAGCCCGGCGTCCAGTACGGCCTGGGCAAAGCTGGCGTTCTCAGCGAGGAAGCCGTAGCCGGGGTGCACCGCGTCGGCTCCGGTCCGGGCGGCGACGTCCAGAATCTTGGTCTGGTCGAGGTAGGTCTCGGCCGGGGTGAGGCCGTTGAGGGCGAACGCCTCGTCGGCGAGCTTCACGAAAAGCGAATCCGCATCAGGGTCGGCGTAAATCGCCACGCTGCCGATGCCGGCGTCCCGTGCGGCGCGGATCACTCGGACGGCGA
>DMIX01000122.1 GCA_003451975.1 Propionibacteriaceae bacterium | reverse complement strand
GTTACGGCCCGACACGCTGTGGTGGTAGCCACCGGAAGCCGTCCGGTAGTCCCCGACTTCTTGCAGGGTTTGGAACCCTGGACGTCGCGAGATGCAACCGGAATCGTCGAGGTGCCCGAATCGATCGCGGTGATTGGCGGTGGTGTGGTGGCCGTCGAGGCTGCGCATTGGCTGGCAGCGCTGGGCTCGCGGGTAACGATGCTGGTTCGTGAGCAGCGAGTGCTGACGCGGCTGGATCCCTTCGCCGCAGAGTTGGTCGTTGCCGGTTTGCAGCAGATCGGGATTGAGGTGGTCTTCGGTGCTCTGGTGACTGATGCCCAACGGCCAGCGGCGGCTGCTTCTGGGCTGGGCCGGGTGCATGGCGGGCCGGTGCAGCTCATGGTGAATGGACGGATGCAGCAGTTCGCGGAGGTACTCGCCGCAACCGGTCGTAGGCCAGCGACCGAAGACCTCGGTTTGAGCAGCGTGGGGCTGTCGCCGGAGAGCTTCGCCGATGCGGCCGCCCGTCCAGCCTGGCTGTATGCGGTGGGTGACGCGAGCGGTGAGACTCCACTGACGCATTGGGGCAAGTACCGTGCCCGGCTCGTGGGTGCTCAGATCGCCGCTCGGGCCGAAGGCCGCCCGCAGCCGGAGGCCCCCGAGGAAGTACCGGTTCCGCAGGTGGTGTTCAGCGACCCGCAGGTGGCAGCCGTTGGTATCACCGAGGAGGCCGCGCGGCGGGCTGGCATCACAGTTCGATGCCCGCAGGTGCCGATGGCCAGTGCCTCGGGTTACGCCTTGCTGCGTGATGATGCGCCCGGCCAAGCGCAATTGGTTGTTGATGCCGACACCGGACGGCTGCTCGGTGCGACCTTTGTGGGAACCGAAGTGGCCGAGTTGGTCCATGCTGCGACGGTCGCGATCGTCGGTGGTATGACGGTTTCCCAGTTGTGGCATGCCGTGCCGTCGTACCCGACCTCAAGTGAGGTTTGGCTGCGACTACTGGAGCAGTCTCAGTAGTAGACCACGACGGCGGTGAGTCCTGTCGTAGGGCGACTGATGACTCTGACTCAGGGACCAGCGGGGATCGGCACCAAGAACGCCACAGCGCCGCCGAGTAGAACTCTCGGCGGCGCTGGGCGTCACCCCGCTTAGCGGTGGAGGGCTGGGGCTCTCCTACGGGGCCGGACGTGGGGCAGGATCGCCCTTCAACTCGGCATATTTGACCGACAATTCGTGCCAGGGGAACTCCAAATCGATCCAGGTACGAACCTGGTTGTAGTAGTGCTCCAGGCCCTGCAACAGATCGCGCACCTCTTGGCGGGTCTTGGCCGCTTTGAGCTCCTCGATCGCCTGGCCGGNNCCTTCAGCCCGAAGCTGTGGGAAACGTGGTGCGGGGCGATGAAGGCCAGCCAGTCGCAGGTGATTTTCACCAAGGTGTCGAGGTCGTAATCCTCCTTGGGGCAGGATTCCTGCACCTGGTAAAGGAAATCGACCGAACTGTTCAGGGCTACATAGGCATAGATCGCCACCGACATGTTCTGGCCCCGAGTACCCATCCGGGCGCGCAGGGTGGTCATGTCGGCCGGACGCTCCAGAAGGAAGCGATCTCCGGTTGCGAACAGTTCTGCTGCTAAGGCGTTCATTCGGCCACCTCCACGATCTCGACCGTCATCAGGGAGCCGGGGTGTTCCCACGCCCGACCCATCTGCTTGGTGTATTGCTCCAGATCGGGCTCTTGGACGCTGGCGAAGATGTCCGTGGTGCCCAGGGGTTCGATCTTCTCGTACCAGCCACAGAAGTGAGGTCCGGGCCGGTGCAGGCTGATGTCACCGGGATCGGGGTAGGAGTAGTTCTCGTCCTCCACACCCAAGTAGGGAGTGGACAGCATCCATTCGCTTTCGCAGATGCGGGCATGGCGAAGGGGGTTGGTGAAGGGGCCGGCCTTCTCGATGGCCTCGATCAGTTTGGGGGCTCGGTCATAGTGAAGCTTCGCGAAGACGGTGTAGTCACCGTCCTCGAAAGCCACAGTGAGCTTCAGTTTCTTCATTGCACAATTCCTTAGAAAGGTCTCGTCGTCGGCCCGCGCAAGAACGCAGGGGACGTCATTGGGTAAGGCAAGGCCGATGATTGGCTGCGATCAGCGTTGCTGTCGTGGTGGGCATCGAGCGCCCGGGGTGTCATCAGCGGCCCGTCGGGTCTAGGTACTGACTTCCGAACTACACCTCCTTGGTCGAACCGCTGACAGTTCGCCTCGTGCTAGACCTCAAGCTTTGGTGCGAGCAGGACCAGTGGTGGCTCCCAGCGAACATCGCTGTCGGCACCGGACGGCTCATCGAGGTTGAGCAATCGCCGAGCGGCGATCTCCCCGATCCGTCGCGGATCCTGGTTGACGGCAGGAATGGCGAGCGGTAGCCATTCCTCACTGCTGAGGTCGTAGCCGACCACAGCCAGATCGTGGGGAACCTGAAGCCCTCGTCGGTTCAGCTCTCGCAGCACACCGAGGGTCATGAGGTTGTTGGTCACGAAGACCCCGTCGAGTCCGGGGTTCGAGTCGAGGAGGGCAGACATTGCCTTGGAACCACCCTCGGCGAGGTTGTCACCTCGGACGCTGGCGACGACGTCCAACCCAGCGATTGAAGCCAGGCCGGACAGGCGTCCGTTCCACTGCGGGTCAGGTTGCGGTCCAGCAATCACACCAATCTTGCGGCAGCCCATGTCGAGCAACTGCTGCCCGGCCAGTTGGCCGCCAAGGTAGTGATCGGTCATGACCGTCGTAAGGTCGGAGTAGTGAGCCAGGAACTGATCGGCCAGGACCAGCGGA
>DMIX01000154.1 GCA_003451975.1 Propionibacteriaceae bacterium | reverse complement strand
GGTTCCCTACGGTGCAGGGCGCATCGCGGCCGATGCCGGTGCCACCGCCATGATCGACATCTCCGATGGTCTGCTAGCCGATTTGGGTCACCTCTGTCGAGCTTCGGCGGTATCGATCGATCTGGATTCGAGTGCCTTCCAGATCGCCGAGCCGCAGCAGGCGGTGGCGGCTGCGGTTGGCGGCGGCGACCCCTTGGTCTTCCAACTCACCGGCGGTGACGACCATGCCCTCGTCGCGACCTTTCCCACCCTCGACGCTGTTCCCGCCGGATGGACGGTCTTGGGGCGCGTACTGCCGGGGGAGCCGGTGGTGTTGTTGGATGGGGTCGAGCCGGAACTCGATACGCCGGGATGGACCCACTTCTGAGCTGGGTCCTCGGCAATGGCTGTGAGCTCGCAATGAGGGCTTTCTCGGCGTGGAAACTCCGCTTTGTGGGTGCAATCACCTAAGTTGGCGGCATGGCGACCCGCGCGTCTTCCCCTTCGCGGAGCCGCAGCAGCGCGTCCTCGCGTCAAAGCGCCTCCCGAAGCACCGGAAGCAAGAAGAGAACGACGACTCGCAAGCAGTCGCAGCCCTCGGGGCTGTCTAAGGCGCTTGCCGCGATCGGGCGTGGCCTGGTGGCCACCTGGCGCGGCATCGCCGGTGTGGTCGGTTCGGGAATCCGAGCACTGGCCCCGGCGGTGAAGGACCTCGAGCCGGAACAGCGACATGATGGTTCTGCTTTCGCTTTGATGCTGTTCGGCCTGCTTGTCGCCGCACAGTTCTGGTTCGGCCTGCCCGGCGCTGTCGGCCTCTGGATCGCCATCGCAGTGACCACCGTGGTGGGTGTGTTCGCCTATGCCGTCCCCGTCGTGGCGTTGGCCGTCGCGTGGCGTACCTTCCGGCACCCCGAACGTCACGGCTCGGCGGGACGCCAGGTCGTGGGCTGGGCGGCACTGCTCTTCGGGACGTTGGGGGTAATCCATATCGCGCGCGGCCTCCCGCCGGGCAATGCCCCGGAGCAGGTGCGTGGCGCTGGTGGCTTCCTGGGGTTCTTGTCGTCCTCGCCGCTGGTTGAACTCGTCGGTACCTGGATCGCAGTGCCCCTGTTGGTGATTACCGCACTCATCGGCTTCCTCGTGGTGCTGGGAATCCCTCTGAACGAGGTGAGCACGCGTGTGAAAGCCCTGCTCGCGAAGCTCAAGCCGCAGTCGCGCGATGAGATCGAATATGGCGCCAACCATCGCGCCTACGACAGCCCGCTGTTGGACACCGGTGAGATCGATGTCGACGACGAAGAGACTGTCGTGGTCAGCGACGAGCCCAAGCCCGGTCGGCGCCGTCAGCCCGCGGAGCTGGTGCCCGCGGTGCCCGAAATCTCCTCAGAGCCGCTGCGCGCCGAGCAGCCCGTTCTCAGCGGCGACGTGGTTTATGAGCTTCCTGACCCCGCCATTCTGAAGCCCGGCAGCGTGCCCAAGGCGCGCACTGCCGCCAGCGATGCGGTGGTCAGGAGCCTCACCGAGGTGCTGCAGCAGTTCGAGATCGACGCTCAGGTCACTGGCTACACCCGGGGTCCGACGGTGACCCGCTATGAGGTGGAACTGGGGAACGCGGTCAAGGTCGAGAAGGTGACCGCGCTGAGTAAGAATATCGCCTACGCGGTTGCCTCGGCTGATGTGCGCATCCTGTCTCCGATCCCGGGAAAGTCCGCGATCGGCATCGAGATCCCCAATGCCGACAAGGAAATCGTCTCCTTGGGTGATGTGCTGCGGTCCAACCGGGCCCGCAACGATCATCATCCGATGACGGTGGGCCTGGGTAAGGACGTCGAGGGCGGCTATGTGGTGGCCAATATGGCCAAGATGCCGCACCTGTTAGTGGCTGGTGCCACCGGATCGGGCAAGTCCAGCTTCGTGAACTCGATGATCACCTCGATTCTGATGCGCGCCACGCCTGAAGAGGTTCGCATGCTGCTGGTCGACCCCAAGCGGGTGGAACTGACCCACTACGAGGGCATTCCACACCTGGTCACGCCCATCATCACCAGCGCGAAGAAGGCGGCAGAGGCCTTGCAGTGGGTGGTGCGCGAGATGGACGCCCGCTACGACGACCTGGCCAGCTTCGGTTTCCGGCATGTCGACGACTTCAACAAGGCGGTTCGGGCCGGCCAGGTGAAGCTGCCGCCGGGGTCGGAACGCGAACTCAGCCCCTATCCCTATCTGCTGGTGATCGTCGATGAGCTGAGCGATCTGATGATGGTTGCACCGCGCGATGTGGAGGATTCCATCGTGCGGATCACGCAGTTGGCTCGCGCTGCCGGTATTCACCTGATCCTGGCCACGCAGCGCCCCTCGACCGATGTGGTGACGGGGCTGATCAAGGCCAATGTGCCTTCCCGATTGGCCTTCGCGACGTCGTCGATGACGGACTCACGCGTCATCCTGGATACGCCGGGGGCGGAGAAACTGGTTGGCCAAGGCGACGGGCTGTTCTTGCCGATGGGCCAGTCCAAGCCACTGCGCGTCCAGGGTGCCTGGGTGACCGAGGCAGAGATTCGCTCGGTGGTGAAGAAGGTCACCGAGCAGTTGGCGCCGCAGTATCGCGAGGACGTGAACGCTCCGGTTGAATCCAAGAAGGTTGCCGAGGACATCGGTGACGATCTGGAGTTGGTGCTGGAGGCCTGCCAGTTGGTGGTTGATCTGCAGCTGGGTTCCACGTCGATGCTGCAACGCAAGCTGCGCGTCGGTTTCGCCAAGGCCGGGCGGTTGATGGACATCTTGGAAACTCGCGGCATCGTGGGACCCTCCGAGGGATCCAAACCGCGTGAGGTGTTGGTCAAGCCTGACGATCTGGACGAGGTGCTGGCTGCGCTGCGCGAAGGCTGACGAGGTCTTGGTGGGGTAGCGTGGCCGGGTGAATCTGACACCGGTCCACCTGATCAGCTTGGGATGTGCCCGCAATGAGGTGGACTCCGAGGAACTGGCTGGCCGCCTGGCTGCCGACGGCTTCGAGGTAGTCGCTGACCCGCGTGATGCTGCCGTGGTGGTGGTGAATACCTGTGGCTTCATCGACGCCGCCAAGAAAGACTCCATCGACACACTGTTGGCGGCAGCCGAGGCCAAAGGCGACGGTGAGACTCGGGCAGTGGTGGCGGTCGGCTGCTTGGCCGAACGTTATGGCTCGGAGTTGGCCGAGGCACTTCCGGAGGCCGATGCGGTGCTCGGATTCGACGAGTATCCCCAGATGGCCGCGCGACTGCGTGCCGTGCTCGAAGGGCATCGGCCGATGACCCACGCGCCGCGAGATCGACGCAGCTTGTTGCCCATCGCACCGGCAGCGCGAGCTGCCCAGGCCAGCCATGTGGTGGTGCCAGGCCATGGCGAGTCACTGATCGGCGGCGGCGGCCCGGCGAGCGGCCCGCGAGTGCTGCGCCAGCGGTTGGGTGCTGGGCCGAGCGCCCCGTTGAAGATTGCTTCGGGCTGTGATCGACGATGTGCCTTCTGCGCGATCCCCAGCTTCCGCGGCTCCTATCTCTCGCGCCCGAGCGGGGAGATCGTGGCCGAGGCCCGCTGGCTGGTGGAAACGGGCGTGCGCGAGGTGGTGTTGGTCAGTGAGAACTCCACCGGGTACGGGCGTGACGTAGGCACGAATCTGGAGAGCCTGCTCGCCGAGCTCAGTGGTGTCGACGGACTGGATTGGATCCGGGTGAGCTATCTGCAGCCGGCCGAGATTCATCCGGCACTGCTGCACGCCATGCTCACTTTGCCCCCTGTGGTTCCGTACTTCGATCTGCCGTTTCAACACTCGTCGGCGGACCTGTTGCGGCGGATGCGTCGTTTCGGCGACGCCGATTCGTTCTTGGACCTCATTGCTCGGATCCGCCAGGAACGTCCCGAAGCGGGCATTCGCTCCAATGTGATTCTGGGATTTCCTGGTGAGACCGAGGCCATGGTTGATGACTTGGCCGACTTTGTGGCCGCGGCGAATCTGGACGCGGTGGGCGTGTTCGGCTATTCCGATGAGGAAGGCACCGAGGGCGCCCGGCTGCGCCCCAAGGTCGCCGAGGACGACATCGCGAACCGTGTGGACCGTATCGCCACGCTGGTGGAGCAGGTCAGTGCCGACCGTGCCGCCGAACGGATCGGCACCCGAGTGCCGGTGTTGGTCGAGGAGATATCGCCTGATGGCCTGGCCCGGGGAAGGGCCTCCCATCAGGGTCCGGAGGTCGATGGAATCGTCACGATTCACACAGGCGGAACTCAGGTTTCCAGCGCAGACTTGGGGTGGGGTATGGTCACCGATACCGACGGCGTGGACCTCGTCGTGGAGTGGGAGGGGTGATGGGCGCGGATTC
>DMIX01000139.1 GCA_003451975.1 Propionibacteriaceae bacterium | reverse complement strand
ACCCAGGGAGGCGGCCTTGGCTACGAACCGATCGAAGGCGTCCCAATCTCCCAAGTCGGGGTGGATGGCGTCATGTCCACCGGCGGCGGAGCCTATGGCCCACGGTGATCCCGGATCGCTCGGCGCAGGTTTGAGCGAGTTGTTGCGACCCTTGCGGAAGGCGGTGCCGATGGGGTGGATCGGCGGCAGGTAGACGACGTCGAAGCCCATCGCTGCCACCTCTTCAAGCCGGGCGTGGCAGGTGTCGAAGGTTCCGGAAGTCCACTTCTTGGTCTTGGGGTGATAGGTCGCACCGATCGAGCGCGGGAAGAACTCGTACCAACTGGCGGCCATGGCCCGAGCCCGGTCGACGAAGATCGGATAGTCCGGGCTGGGGGAGATCAGCTCGCGCGGGCCATACTTGCTCATCGCGACGCGTACGCCGCCGGCGTTGACGATCTCCAACAGATCTGCGGCGGGGCGTTCGGGAAGCAACCCGATGGCGGTGGCCCGGAGCACCGAAGCCTGAACCGAATCACCAGCGTGCTCGGCGGCTTGGGCGGCGCGCTCCAGCAGCTGTGCGCCCTCGAGGCAGATCAACTCGGCGTCAACAGCAGCAGGGAGCTTGGCGTGGGCATTGTGTTGCCAGGTGGCCCAGGGATCCGACCAGCCTTCGACGCGGAAATGCCACTCGCCGCGCTGGTCCAGTCGTACCCAGGCCTCCCAAGGATCCAAACCGCGAGGCTCGATGGCGATCATGGCCTGCTGGCGGGTGGTGCCGTCGGGCGCGGTGAGGATCACCGAGGCATTCACCGCGTCGTGTCCTTCGCGGAAGACCTTCGCCCGGATGGGCACCAATTCGCCGACAACGGCTTTGGCCGGATACACCCCGCCCTCTACAACGGGTGAGACGCCACGCACGCAGATACGGCCGAAACCATGGGGGAGGACGCCGGTTGGATCCAGATCGAGGACCGGGGAGGGGCTCGGCATCGCAGCGGCGGCGGTCGGTTTGCTCACGTCGGGACCGGTGACGGTGCGGGTCGTGGAGGTGCGGCCGGCGGCGGCTCGACCGGAAGCGGCCGGCCGGCCGCCTTTGGCCGGAGCCTTCCGTTTGCGGGGCACCGGGGTGTTCTCGCTCACGACCCCAACCTATCGCCTGCGAGCGCTATGTCGAGGACGCGCTACGCACCTGTTGGCGCTGTGGAGACTGGCAGCGCAACCGAATACGCCGCGACGGTGCGTCCGGGCAGTGTGACGGTGTCTCCCGGAGCGTGTTCGGCATCAGAGAGCTCGCCCGGCACGCCGGTGCTGAGGATCAACGCCAAACGCTGGGCATACTCCGGCCCGGGCAGGGTCACCTCGACCGGATCGTGGCCGCCATGAACGTAGCAAAGCACGGCTTGGTCGGGGTCGCTGAGATACAAACCCAGCAAGGTGCGCTGCGGGTCTCGCCACTGGTCTTCGGTGAGCTCGGTCCCGGTCTCGGCCAGCCAACTCACGCCAGGGCGCCCCAAGCCGACGCCGCGGGCGTCGACCACTTCGCCGGGGACCCGCCAGTGAGGCGAGTGCAGCAGCGGATAGTCCCGACGCAGCTGCAGTAAGTCGCGGGTCAGGTCGGTGAGTTGTTGCCAATCCGCCTCGACGGTCCAGTTCACCCAGGACAGCGGCGAATCCTGACAGTAGGCGTTGTTGTTGCCGTCTTGACTACGCCCGAATTCGTCGCCGGCGGTGATCATCGGGATGCCGGCCGAAAGCAGCAAGGTGGCCATGATGCCGCGAGCGGTGCGTTGTCGGGCAGCGTTGACCTGCGGGTCGTCGGTCTCGCCTTCGACGCCGTGGTTCCAGGAATGATTGTCGTTGCTGCCGTCGGCGTTGTTCTCTGCGTTGTCCTCGTTGTGCTTGGTGTCATAACTGACCAGGTCACGCAAAGTGAAACCGTCGTGGGACGTGACGAAGTTCACCGAGGCGGTCGCCGGACGGCCACCGTGATCGAAGACATCCGAGGAGCCGGACAGCCTGGTAGCCAACTCGCCGACACCGTGGGTGGCGCCGCGCCAATAGTCACGCACATAGTTGCGGAACCGGTCGTTCCACTCGCTCCAGTGCGGGCCCCAACGTCCGACCTGGTAGCCGAAGGGACCCAGATCCCAGGGCTCAGCGATCATCACCTTGCCGGCCAGGACGGGATCGGCGGCGATGAGTTCCTTGAACTGATGCGCCTGATCGACGTGGTGCTGTCGATCTCGGATGACCGTGGTGGCGAGATCGAATCGAAATCCGTCAACCCCCATGTCAGTGACCCAGTAGCGCAGCGAATCCAGGACGAGCTTGAGCACCCCCGGCGAGGAGGTGTCCACGGAGTTACCGCAGCCAGTGACGTCGTAGTCGTTGAGCCGGTCGTCGGTGAGCCGATAGTAGGCGGCATGATCGATGCCCCGGAAGCACAGCGTCGGGCCTTCGTGGCCGCCTTCGCCGGTGTGGTTGTAGACCACATCGAGTAACACCGCGATACCCGCCTCATGCAGCGCGCTCACCATTGTCTTGAACTCGGTGACCTGTTCACCGTGGCTCCCGGTGCTGGCGTAATGGGCGTGGGGGGCGAAGTAGCCCAGGGTGTTGTAGCCCCAGTAGTTGACCAAGCCCTTGCCGACTACGAACGGCTCGGAGACGAAATGCTGCACCGGCAGCAGTTCTACGGCGTTGACCCCCAGCTCAGCCAAGTACTCGATGACCGCTGGGTATGCCAGGCCGGCGTAGCTGCCGCGCAAGTGCTCGGGGACTGCCGGGTGCATCCGGGTGAAGCCTCGCAAATGGGTCTCATAGATGACCAACTCCTCCAGCGGCTTCGGTTGGGCCAGCGGTACCGGCGGGTCGGATTCGGCGACCACCACACTCAACGGCACGGAACCGGCGGAGTCCGTCGGGTCGAGATCGAAATTGGATTCGGTGGTGTGATCGGTGATGGGTCCGGCGTAATCAACACCACCGGTGATCGCTCGCGCATAGGGGTCCAACAGCAGCCGGGCCGGATTGAACCGCTGACCGGTCTGCGGATCCCAGGCGCCGTGGACGCGAAAGCCATACCGCTGGCCGGCTTCGACCTGAGCGACCCAGCCGTGCCAGACGCCATCGGGCCCGCGGCTGAGGTCGCTATTGGCCTGCTCGCCGTCGTCGTCCACGAGGGCCAACTCGACTCGGGTAGCGCGCGGCGCCCACAGCGAGAAGCTGGCTCCGCCGTTCTCCAGGCGCGCTCCGAGAACGGCCTCGGGTGCCGGGTTCGGCTCGATCATGTACTGCCTTTTTAGGTTGGGAGAGTGTGCCTAGTGTGGACCATGAAACCCGCCTCGCCGAAACCGAAGCTGGGTTCTGAGCGGGGACTGGCGCGCAGCCAGCCCGGGCGCTATGCATCGCGGCAGCCGGTACCCCCCTCGGCTCGGTAGACTCCTTCGAGCATAAGGAAAGGGTAGTCATGCGGGTTTTGGTGGGCATGTCCGGGGGGGTCGACTCCACGGTCGCGGCGGCCCGTCTGATTGCCGAGGGGCACCAGGTCAGCGGGGTACACCTGCGTCTCACCGATGGTCTGGGCACGACCGAACAGGTGAGCGGTGCTGCCGTGGCCGATGCCCACCATGCTGCGGAGTTGTTGGGAATCCCGCTGACGGTGTGGGACTTCTCGCATCGGTTCGGTGAGGAGGTCGTCGCTGACTTTCTGAGTGAGTACGCCGCCGGACGCACGCCGAATCCCTGCCTGCGCTGCAATGAACGCATCAAGTTCGGTGCCGTGCTCGACCGGGGCCTGGCCGAGGGCTTCGACGCCGTTGCCACCGGGCACTACGCCCGACTTCAGCGCCATGAGGAGACGGTATCGCTGTACCGGGCGGCGGCTTTGCCCAAGGATCAGTCCTACGTGCTGGCGGTGCTCACTGCCGACAAGCTTCGCCATTGTGTGTTCCCGCTGGGAACGGTCGGCTCCAAAACAGAGGTTCGCGCCGAGGCTGCCGCGCTGGGGCTGCCGATGGCGACCAAACCCGACAGCAATGACATCTGCTTCATTCCGGAGGGCGGCGCTGCCGGATTTCTGGCCGAGCGGTTGGGGGAGCGTCGCGGCCGCATCGTGGATGATCTCGACAATGAGGTTGGCACTCATCGCGGCCAGCATCTGTTCACCATCGGACAACGCCACGGTCTGCACCTCGGCGTGCCGGCCCCGGACGGACGACCGCGCTATGTGGTGGCCAAAGACCCGCAGACCAACACCATTACCGTCGGGGCGCGTGAGCGCTTGGCCGTAGGCGGGATCGTCGCCGGGCCGCCGCGCTGGACCGAACGCCCGGAGCCGGGACCTTGGCAGGGCTTGGTTCAGGTTCGAGCACACGGCGAGGCGATGTCAGCAACCATCACGGCGACCGAGGACCAGCTGCACATCGAATTGGACCAGCCCGGTTTCGGGATCGCCTGCGGACAAGGAGCCGTCCTTTACGACGGCGACCGAGTGGTGGGAAGTGCCACCATCATCGACACGGTGGCCTGATTCGGCCGCCCAGCGAGGAGCTAGGGTTTCCAGCATGGATCCAGACGTGGCGGCGCGCCATGCCGAATTGAGTGCCGAGATCAACGCCCATCGGGAGCGCTACTACCAGCGTGACGCCCCGGTGATCTTGGACTCTGAATTTGATGTGCTCATGCGTGAGCTCATCGCGTTGGAGGATGCTCACCCCGAGTTGCGCACTCCGGACAGCCCTACCCAGCACGTCGGTGGTGCGGCCAGCGCCACCTTTGCTCCGGTTACGCACCTGGTGCCTTTGCTGAGCTTGGACAATGTGTTCTCCGTCGAGGAACTCGACCATTGGCTGCTGCGGGCGCAGAACCTTGCCGGCGATGACCTTCGAACCGCCGGCTTCCTGTGCGAGCTGAAGATCGACGGGCTGGCCCTCGATATCGTCTACCGCAACGGGCGCCTGGTCAGCGCTGCGACCCGCGGTGATGGCGTGGTCGGCGAAGACGTGACCGCGAATGTGCGCGCCATCGACAGTGTGCCGAAGATGCTGCAAGCCGATCCACCGCCGGCGGTCGTCGAAGTGCGCGGTGAGGTCTTCATGCGCCCGGTCGATTTCGCGAAACTCAATGAGGGACTGGTGGCCGCCGGCAAGGCACCCTTCGCCAATCCGCGTAACTCGGCCGCCGGGTCGCTGCGACAGAAGGACTCCGCGGTGACCGCTCAACGGCGGCTGCATTTCCTGGTGCACGGCATTGGGGCTTTCAGTGGTGCCGCCGTGCCCAGCCAATCCGCCGGATATGAACTGCTCGCCGCCTGGGGTCTGCCGACTTCCCCCTACTATCGGGTCTGCACCGACCCAGAAGAGGTGCGGGCGTTCGTCCGCCACTATGGGGAACATCGCCATGATGCCGACCACGAGATCGACGGGGTGGTAATCAAGGTCAACGACCGTGCTCTGCAGGAGCGGCTTGGCAACACCTCCCGCGCGCCGCGTTGGGCGATCGCCTACAAGTACCCGCCCGAAGAGGTCACCACCACCCTGCTCGATATTCGCGTCAACGTCGGACGTACCGGACGGGTCACTCCCTACGCAGTGATGGAGCCGGTGTTGGTGGCTGGCTCGACAGTGGAGATGGCCACCTTGCACAACGCCGGCGAAGTGATCCGCAAGGGTGTGTTGATCGGTGACATTGTGGTGTTGCGCAAGGCCGGCGACGTCATCCCCGAGGTACTCGGACCCGTGGTGGATGCCCGTGACGGCAGCGAGCGAGCCTTCGTGATGCCGACCCACTGCCCGGACTGCGGAACCCTGCTCCGTCCCGAGAAGGAGGGCGACGCCGACATCCGGTGTCCGAATCGGCGTTCCTGCCCGGCGCAACTGCGAGAACGGTTGTTTCACTTGGCGTCCCGCCAGGGTCTTGACATCGAGATGTTGGGGGAGAAAGCCGCCGACGAACTCCTGCGCGCCGGCCTGCTGGTCGACGAAGGCGACTTGTTCGACCTGACCGCGGAGCAGCTGGTCGCGGCCGGGGTGTTCACCACCAAAGACGGCGAGTTGTCCGCCAACGGCCGAAAGCTGTTGGTCAATCTGGAGACTGCGAAGAGCCGTTCATTCACGCGATTCCTGGTGGGGTTGTCCATTCGGCATGTCGGCAAGGGCACCGCACCGGATGTGGCCAGGGCCTTTCCCAGCATCGAGGCGCTGGCAGCGGCCGATGCCGAACAGTTGAGTGCGGTCGAGGGGATCGGACCCGTGTTGGCCGCCTCCATCGTCGACTGGTTCTCGGTGGACTGGCACCGCGACATCATCGCCAAATGGCAAGCCGCCGGCTGCCGCCTGGCCGACGAAGCCGCCAAACCGCAGGCTCTGCCCCAGACTCTGGCCGGGCTCACGATCGTGGTCACCGGTGCAGTGCCTGGCTACACCCGCGACTCCGCCAACGAGGCCATCGAAGCCCGCGGCGGCAAGGCTGCCGGATCGGTGTCGTCAAAGACCAGCCTGCTGGTGGCGGGGGAGACCACCGGATCGAAGTCCGCCAAGGCCGAGGCGTTGGGGGTTCCGATCCTGTCGGCCTCGCAATTCGACGATCTGCTGCTTCACGGCCCGGCGTAGGATCACAGCGTGCCTGAAGGTCTGAACTCCAATCTCAACCTCAATGAGGGAGCCCCGCCGCGGGTGCGACCCGCGTTGGGCGAATGGGGGCCGATCGAGGTGCCCGCCACGCGTGTGAAGCGCCGCCATCGGTGGTTCGCCATCGGCGCGCTGGTCGTCGTGCTCGGTGTGATCATCGCGTACGGCTACTACATGTGGACCATGCTGCACTGAGCCTGAATCCGGCGGGCATCAGTGCGCCAGCGCCGCCAAATGCCGTAGCCGTGCCAGCTCGGACTTGATGAACTCCGGTCCGCCTCGGCGGGCCAGCACGATCGCCAGGCCCTTGCGAAGCGGCGCCACCGCGATGAGGGTCTCGCCCCAGCCGGGGATCCAGCCATCGGGGAGTTCACAGACTTGGGAATCGGTGAGTGAGCCGAAGGCGGCAATGCCCTCAGCGTCCAGATCTGGTGCCATTTCGGAGGCGGCCAGGACGCTGCCTGCTTTGCGATTGATCAGCACCGCCCAGGCCACTCGGAACACCGCAGGCGCCTGCACCGTGAGGATCTCGGCTGCGTGGTCGGGATCCTCGGTCATGGCGTTGAGAACATCGACGTCGCCTTGCAGCCCCCACGCTTCGGGATAGTGGGAGACCCAGAGCACCTTCACATCAGGTTCGGATTCGCAGGCGGTCACCAGGGCGTCCGCGGCAATCCCGGAAGGCAGCTCAACCATGAAGTCGTCGACGGCAAAACCTTCGTACCGCTCCACGATCTCCACAGCATTGATATCGGCTCCGACCCGCCCCATGACGCTGGCGACAGAACCGAGCGATCCGGGGCGGTCAGGAAGGGCTACGCGTACGAGGAACACCCCCACAGTGTGGCCTATTGGTGTTACAGAGGCGTCAACCCACACCGGTAGAGTGAGACACCGGTCCGCCGACCAGGGTTGTGGACTGATTTCTGAGCAGGAGTTCGTCTTGGCGTTGACTACCAGTGACGTGGCCAGACTGGGTGCATTGGCCCGGATCCGGCTCACAGAGGCCGAACTGCAACAGTTGGCCCCCCAACTTGAGGTGATCTTGCAAGCGGTCGCCACCGTCTCACAGGCGGTAGGCCCGGACACGCCTGCTACCTCCCATGCGGTGCCGTTGCGCAATGTGTTTCGTGCTGACGAGGTGGAACCGTCCTTGCCTACGCAGGCCGTGCTGGCCGCTGCCCCCTCGGTGGAGGACGGCCGCTTTCGGGTGCCCCGGATCCTGGGGGAGGAAGCATGAGCGAGATTCTGCAGGAGAGCGCCGCCCAACTCGGAGCGAGGCTGACCGCCGGTGAGCTCAGCTCGGTGGAGTTGACCACCGCCTGCCTGGACCAGATCGAGCGGGTCGACCCTCGCGTGCGGGCCTTCTTGTATGTCGACGCGGAGCGGGCGTTGAGTAGCGCTGCCGGGGTCGACCAGCGTCGGGCAGCCGGTGCTGAGCTGGGCCCGCTGGCCGGGGTCCCGCTCGCCATGAAGGACATCTTCACCATGACCGGCGCGCCCACTACCTGTGGCTCGCGGATATTGGAGGGCTGGATCCCGCCCTACAACTCCACCATCACCCAGCGGGTACTGGACGCTGGCATCGTGGTGTTGGGCAAGACCAACATGGATGAGTTCGCGATGGGCTCCTCCACTGAGAATTCTGGCTTCTTCGCCACCCACAACCCGTGGGACAACGATCGCATCCCCGGCGGCTCCGGGGGCGGATCTGCCGCGGCGTTGGCCTCCTTCGAGGCACCCTTGGCCTTGGGCACCGATACCGGCGGGTCCATCCGCCAGCCCGCATCGGTGACCGGCACGGTCGGGGTCAAACCGACCTACGGCACCACTTCCCGCTATGGCGTGGTCGCCATGGCATCCAGCTTGGACACGCCTGGTCCCTGTGCGCGGGAGGTCGGCGACGCGGCTTTGCTGCACCAGGTGATGGCGGGCTGGGACCGTCGTGACTCCACCTCCATCAACGCTGCGATGCCTGATGTGGTGGCGGCGGCGCAAGCCGCCGATGTGCGCGGGATGAAGATCGCGGTGGTACGAGAGCTCGGAGGCGAGGGTTATCAGCCTGGCGTCCAACAGCGGTTCGCCGAGGCTTTGGAGGTGCTCAGTGAGCTGGGCGCCGTCATCACCGAGGTCTCCTGCCCGAGTTTCGACTATGCACTGGGGGCGTATTACCTGATCATGCCCAGCGAGGTGAGCTCGAATCTTGCTCGGTTCGACGCCATGCGCTACGGGCTGCGGCTGGGCGACGATGGCGTGAACAGCGTCGAGGACGTGATGAACCTGACCCGAGGCTCCGGGTTCGGGGCCGAGGCCAAGCGTCGGATCATTCTGGGAACCTACGCACTGTCGGCCGGCTACTACGACGCCTATTACGGCTCGGCGCAGAAGGTGCGCACCCTGATCACCCGGGACTTCGAAGCGGCGTTCACCCAAGCCGACGTGTTGGTGTCGCCGACCACGCCCACCACGGCTTTCCGTCTGGGCGAACGCGTCGATGATCCGCTGGCGATGTACAAGGCGGACCTGTGCACGATTCCGTCCAACCTGGCCGGAAACTGCGCCATGTCGGTACCGTCGGGCCTCAGCCCCGACGACGGGCTGCCCACCGGTTTTCAGATCATGGCGCCGGCCCTGGCCGACGACCGGCTGTATCGGGTGGGGGCCGCGCTGGAAGCCGCACTGAAGGACCGCTGGGGCCAGCCCCTGCTGCAGGGGCTGGCCAGCAGTGATGCCGGCTCCTACCTGGTTTCGGAGGGCGAACGATGAGTGCTGAGTTGATGGATTTCGCCGAAGCGATGGAGCTGTTCGATCCGGTGCTGGGCTTGGAGGTCCACGTCGAGTTGAACACCGCCACCAAGATGTTCTGCGGCTGCGCGAACCAGTTCGGGTCCGAACCCAACTCCAACACCTGTCCGGTGTGCCTGGGACTGCCCGGTTCCCTGCCGGTGGTGAACGGCAAGGCGATCGAGTCCGCGATCCGCATTGGGCTGGCCTTGGGGTGCACCATCGCCGAGTCCTGTCGGTTCGCACGCAAGAACTACTTCTATCCGGACATGACCAAGGACTTCCAGACCTCGCAATACGACGAGCCGATCGCCGCCGAGGGGCTGGTCGAGCTGGAAGTGGACGGTGAAGTCTTCGCCATCGAGATCGAGCGGGCCCACATGGAGGAGGACGCCGGCAAGCTGGTGCACGTCGGCGGCGCCAGCGGGCGTATCGGCGACGCCGAGTACTCGTTGGTGGATTACAACCGGGCCGGCACGCCCCTGATCGAGATTGTCACCAAGCCAATCACCGGAACCGGTGCCAAAGCCGCTGCGGTCGGTCGCGCCTATGTCTCCTATCTGCGGGATCTGATGCGTGCCCTGGGAGTTTCGGATGTGCGCATGGAGCAGGGATCGCTGCGCTGCGATGCGAACATCTCACTGATGCCCAAGGGAACCACCACATTCGGCCTGCGCACCGAGACCAAGAACGTCAACTCGCTGCGCAGCATCGAGAATGCGCTGACCTATGAGATCCGCCGTCAGGCCGCGGTGCTGGCCGCTGGCGGCAAGGTCACTCAGGAGACCCGGCACTGGCATGAAGAGGGGTACACCACTCCTGGTCGTTCGAAAGAAGAGGCGGAGGACTACCGCTACTTCCCCGAGCCGGATCTGGTGCCGGTGGCCCCGAACCATGCCTGGGTGGAAGAACTGCGCGGCACCCTTCCTGAGCCCCCGGCGGTGAAGGGCAAGCGGTTGCAGCAGGCGTGGGGCTTCGCAGCCCAGGAATTCGCCGACATTGTGAACTCCGGGTCCTTGGACCTGATCGAGGCGACCGTGACCGCAGGGGCGAGTCCGGCGGCCGCGCGAAAATGGTGGCTGACGGAGTTGGCGCGTCGGGCCAATGAGACCGGAGTGGAGCTTGCCGAACTGCCGATCTCACCGGCGCAGGTAGCCGCAGTGCAAGCCTTGGTCGATGCGGGGACCGTGAACGACAAGCTGGCCCGCCAGGTGATCGACGGAGTGCTCGCCGGTGAAGGTGAACCGGCCGAGGTGGTGGTGGCCCGGAACCTCGCGGTGGTGTCCGACGATTCAGCGCTGACCGAGGCCGTGGATCGCGCGATCGCTGCTTACCCGGATGTCGCGGCCAAGATCCGCGAGGGAAAGGTTCAAGCCGCCGGGGCACTAATCGGTGCAGTGATGAAGGATCTGCGCGGTCAGGCCGACGCTGCCCGCGTCCGCGAGCTGATTGTGGACCGCCTGAGCTGAATGCCCAACCACACCTCGCTGGAACAACTGTCTCCGGCCTTCCCCGGGCGTGCCGCATGGGGAACGGCCGCGCGCCTGCGCGCCTGGCAGGTCGCTGCCCTGAAGCGATATCGGGAACTGGACGCCCGCGATTTCCTCGCGGTGGCAACACCGGGGGCGGGAAAGACCACCTTCGCGCTGCGGGTGGCCACCGATCTGTTGTCGGAGCGCGCCATCGAACAGGTGATCGTGGTGACGCCGACCGAGCATTTGAAGGTGCAGTGGGCTGATGCCGCCGCGCGAGTGGGCTTGCACCTAGATCCCAACCTCGGGGGTGCGAAGAAGGGCCGTTCGCGCCAATTCCATGGCCAAGTGGTGACCTATGCCGGAGTCGCAGCGGCGCCGTTCGCCTACGAGAATCGCACGGTGGCCCAGAAGACGCTGGTGATCTTCGACGAGATTCACCATGCCGGCGACGCACTGAGTTGGGGCGAGGCGATCACACACGCCTTCGAATTGGCCACCCGGCGGCTGTCCCTGACCGGCACCCCGTTCCGTAGCGACGACACCCCGATCCCGTTCGTGCGCTATCGGGAGTCCGCAGACGGCACCCGGCACTCCGAGGCAGACTATGTGTACGGCTATGCCGAGGCGCTGCGCGACCAGGTGGTGCGTCCGGTGGTCTTCCTGGCCTACGGTGGCGGCTTGCGGTGGCGCACCCGCGCTGGCGACGAGGTCGCCATGGAGTTGGGCGAGCCGAGCACCAAGGACATCACCGCCCAGGCCTGGCGCACTGCGCTGGATCCGGCAGGGGAATGGATCGGGCAGGTGCTCGGCGCCGCCGATCGGCGGCTGACCGAGGTGCGCCGCCATATCGGCGACGCCGGAGGCCTGGTGATCGCCAGCGATCAAAGACAGGCCCGCGCCTACGCGCGGGCCCTGCAGCAGATCTCCGGAGAGAAACCCACCGTGGTGCTCAGCGACGATCACAGTGCCAGTCGTCGGATCGAGGAGTTCGCAGCGGGATTCGAGCGCTGGATGGTCGCCGTACGCATGGTCTCCGAAGGCGTGGACGTGCCGCGCCTGGCGGTAGGGGTCTATGCCACAGCGACCTCGACGCCGTTGTTCTTCGCTCAAGCGGTGGGGCGTTTCGTGCGCAGTCGTCGACGCGGTGAGTTGGCCAGCGTCTTTCTGCCTACCGTGCCGATCCTGCTGGCCCACGCCAGCCGCCTGGAGCGTCAGCGCGATCATGTGCTGGGACGTCCGCCAAACCCCGATGCCGAGCTGTGGGCGCCGGAGGAGGCATTGATAGCTGAGGCGAATCGTCAACGCACCCTCGCCGATTTCGACGCCGAGCAGCAGACTCTGGAAGCCATCGCGAGTTTCGACCATGTCCTCTACGACGCGCAGGCCTACGGTCTTCAGGCCGAGCCGTCCGGCGTCGAGGAGGCAGAATACCTGGGCCTTCCGGGGTTGCTGGATCCCGAGCAGGTGGGCCTGTTGTTGGCTGAGCGGCAACGACGCCAGGTGGCGCGCCGTGACCGCCAAGCGCGGACTCGACGCGAGGAGCCACAGGCCGCACTGCACCGGGCGCTGGCAAGCAGGCGTAAAGAACTGAACAGCCTGGTCGCTCAAGTGGCACGGGTCCGGGGTATCCCACACTCACATGTGCACTCCGGCCTGCGCAAAGAGACCGGAGGACCCGCGCTGGCCCAAGCCACCACCGAACAGGTGGAGGCTCGGATCAGCTTGGCCCGACAGTGGCTACGCGCGGGGTGATTCCCGGCGCGAAGCCTCAGACGACGCGGGCGGCGAGCACACCGTCAATCGCCCGGATGTGGTCCAACACAGTGGCCGAAACTTCGCCGTCGACGTCGACCAAGGTGTAGGCAAGGTCGCCGCGGGACTTGTTGAGCAGATCGGAGATGTTCAAGTCGGCATCGGCCAGCAGTGTGGAGATCTGCCCGACCATGTTGGGCACATTGCTGTTGGCGATGGCGACCCGCTGAGTGCCCTCGGTGCGGGCGAGTTCAGCATCGGGGAAGTTCACCGAGTTCTTGACATTGCCGTTCTCGAGGTAGTCCTTGATCTCCTCGGCAGCCATGTAGGCACAGTTCTCTTCGGCCTCGTTGGTGGAAGCACCCAGATGCGGCAGGGTCACCACGTTGTCGTGCTTGTTCAACTCGGGGCTCGGGAAGTCGCAGACGTAGCCACGCAGGCGCCCCTCCTCCAACGCAGCCACGACGGCAGCGACATCGACGATCGGGCCGCGGGCGAAGTTGATCAGGACCGCGGATTTGCGCATCACACCGAGCTGCTCGGCACCGATCAAGCCGCGAGTGCCGTCGACCAATGGCACATGTACGGTCACGATGTCGGCCCGCTTCAAGATGGCTTCCAAGTTGGTGACCCGCTCGACCTTGGATGACAAGTTCCAGGCATGCTCGACGGTGATCGCTGGGTCATAACCCATCACCCGCATTCCCAGACCGACGGCGGCGTTGGCCACCTCGACCCCGATGGCGCCCAGGCCGACGACGGCCAGCGTGCGTCCGGGGAGCTCGAAGCCGACGAAGTGCTTCTTGCCTGCCTCCACGGCCTTGTTCATCTCCTCGGCGGTGCCCTCAAGGCGATGCGCGAAGGCGGCGGCCGGAATGATGTTGCGGGCTGCGAGGAAGATTGCAGCGACCACCAACTCCTTGACGGCGTTGGCATTGGCGCCAGGGGTGTTGAACACCGGAATGCCCTTGGCGGAGTAATCGGAGATCGGAATGTTGTTGGTGCCGGCACCGGCGCGGCCGACGGCCAGTACCGAATCCGGAATCTCCACGTCATGCAGGTTCGCCGAACGGAGCAGCAGGGCGTCGGGATTCTCCACATCGTTGCCGATGACGTAATCGGCCTCGGGGAGGCGATTCAGGCCGACCTTGCTGATCGCATTGAGTGTCTTGATGGTGAAAGTCATGGTGTTCCTCAGCCGTTCCGGGTTTCAAAGTCGGTCATGAAGTCGATGAGCGCCTGGACACCTTCCAGGGGCATCGCGTTGTAGATGCTGGCACGCATGCCGCCCACCGAGCGGTGTCCACCCAGGTTGGTGAGGCCGGCCGCGGTGGCCTGTTCGACGAAAGCCTTGTCGAGATCGGCATTCGCCTGCAGGAAAGGCACGTTCATCCAGGAGCGGGAATCGATCGCCACCGGATTGCGGTAGTAGTCGCTGGCGTCGAGGTAGCCGTACAGCGCGGAGGCCTTGGCCTGGTTGCGCTCGGCCATGGCGCTCAAACCGCCGAGGTCCTTCACCCACTTCAGGATCAGACCCAGCAGGTAAATACCAAAGGTCGGGGGAGTGTTCAGCATGGAATCGGCCTCGGCCATCGCTTGGTAGTTCCAGATCGACGGGGTACCCGGACGGGCGTGACCGAGCAGATCCTCACGGACGATCACGACACACAGCCCCGACGGTCCCATGTTCTTCTGCGCCCCGGCGTAGATGAGCCCGTAACGGCTGACATCAATGGGCCGGGACAGGATCGTCGAGCTCATGTCGGCGACCAGCGGGACTTCGCCGGTCTGCGGGATATAGCTGAACTCGACACCCCCGATGGTCTCATTGGGCGTGTAATGCACATAGGCCGCGTCGGAGTCGATGGTGAAGCCGTCTGCGGCCGGAGTATCGGTGTAGTTGGACTCCGCGCGATCCGCGACCACGGTCACGTCGAGTTGTTGGGCCTGGGCAGCCTTGATCGCCTTGGTCGACCACTGGCCGGTCTTGAAGAAGTCCACCTTTGCACCGGGCGCGGTGAGGTTGAGCGGGATCGCGTCGAACTGGCCGGTGGCACCGCCCTGCAGGAACAGCACGCGGTAGCCCTCGGGGATGTTCATCACCTGACGCAGCAGCGCCTCGGTCTCGGCAGCGCAGGCCACAAAGCCCTTGCTGCGGTGCGAGACCTCCAGCACGGACATGCCGGAACTCTGCCAGTCGGTGAGCTCGGACTGAGCGACGTTGAGGGCGTCGATGGGCAGCATGGCAGGACCGGCAGAAAAGTTGTATACGCGCATAGCGCGCATTGTTTCAGGTTCGTGACACCCTGTGACCACACGCACCGCGTATTGGACGCGGTTCTGGACCCTGATCTTCAGATGCTGGGCAGGCTGCGGCGTTCCAACCCCGACAGTGCGCGCTGCGTCGGGGTTGCCAGCGATTGTTGCTGCTCGGCAGCGTTCCTGCGGGCGTGCGCATCCTCGCGATCTCGTTGCACCGTGACGGCGAATTGATACAGATTCACGGCAGCCTCTCGCCAATGGGGTCAGGTCGGGTGAGTTCCAGTGTGAAGTGGTGCGATTGGTCAGGACGATTCCGCGTGCAGTTTTCCCCACCTTCGGGGTGCAGGAAACGCAGCCGAAGTCCCCTCCCCTGACCGAAAGGGATGGAAGGATGGAGTCATATTTCTGTCAGGAGGCCCATGTCGTCAACAACGCCATCAGGATCGGTACCTGCCACCCCCCGGAGAGTGCTGGTGGTCGAGGACGAGCCATTGATCCGTTCGCTGACTGTGTCGCTGTTACAAAACGCGGGATTCGACGCCCTGGGGGTCGGCAACGCCCCGGAGGGCATCCAAGGACTGAAGGATTTCGACCCGGATGCCCTGCTCGTCGATTTGGATCTCGGTGAGGGTCCCGGCGGCGCCGAAGTGCTGGCCTATGCCGATCGGGATGCACCCTGGGTTGCCCTGGTGGTGTTGACCAATGCCCCGTCCCCGGAAGTCGCCGGTGTCGACGTGCGACTGATCCCTTCGCGCGCGGCCTATGTGAACAAGCGCTCGTTGGCCGACGCGAGCCTGCTGCTGGACACCCTGGAGGGCGTCCTTCGCGATCAGGAGCCCCGGCGCGACGATTCGATGGACGCCGGCCCACTGAGCGTGCTCAGCCGAGACCAGCTGGAGGTGCTGCGTCTGATCGCTGCGGGATTGTCCAATGCCGAAATCGCTGCTCGCCGCGGCACCTCCAGTCACGGTGTTGAGCAGATCGTGCAGCGTCTGATCCAACGGCTGCAGGTCAAGAAGGGATCGAACATCAATCCTCGGGTGCAGCTGGCGAAGCTCTACTACGCCCACGGCCCGACCCCGACGTGATCAATCCGCTCGATCGGCTCGGACCGCGAGCGCTGCTGAGCACACTGCGTTCACCCTTCTGGGCACAACCGGTGGGCTGGGCTGCGTTGTTGGTCCCAACACCGTGGTTCCTCATCTCCCAGATGTATTACGTCATCGGGTCCGGCGCGGATGCGCTGTGGGCATTCCAGGTCGCCGTCACCGCCCAGCTGGCGATGCTGGCCACCTTGACGGTGCTGATCTGGGCGCTCCTGCCGGTGATCAGACGACTCTTCTCCGATGGCGCCGCGCGGACCTGGCAACTGATCTTCTTCGCTGTCGGCGGCTCCGTGAGCGCTGCCGTGGTGGTCGTCGGTACCCCAGCCGATGAAACGTTTTGGGTGCGCTGGGCCTGGGCATCGCTGGCGTGGTCGTTGAGCGTGTTGATCTGGGTCGCCTCTGCCGCGATCCTCGTGGATTGGTCCCGGCAGGTGCGAGCGCAGCGGCGCCAGTTGCAGATCGAATATGAACGTCAACTCCTCACCCGCACCGAGGAGACCCGTGCCCTGATCGAGGCCGACCGCAAGCTGACCGAGGTGCGAGCCAATACCCACGCCGCCGTCTTCGACATCCGCAGCCGATTGCATTCGGGGATGACGGTGGAAGAACTATCGGAAACCGTCATCATCATCGAGAACGTCGTCGCCTCCAAAGTGCGGCCCACCAGCCATGATCTGGCTGCCATGCCCGCCGAACCGGCGCCACTGTCGGTGGATCCGCTGTGGCAGGGCTGGCGCGAGGTGGTTCCGTCACTGATCCGAAGCTGGCCGCTGGCTCGGCCGTTCCAGCCGATGCTGGTGGGCTCGCTGAGCCTACCGATCATGCTCACCGCGGAATTGGCGCCATCGCCGCATCGCGTCGACCCGGGCAGCCTGTGGGCGTTCGGAACGTTGGCCGTGCATCTATTGCTGCTGGCATTCGCGGAGAAGGTGCTAGCGCCTCGGCTGCGAACCATCGAACCGCGTTCCGCGGTTGCCCTGGTCTTCGCGGTGTATCTGGTGACCTATCTGGTGGGCCTGACCGCCTTGATCCTCAGCACCGGGGCAGGTTGGCGGGAACCCCTGGAAGCC
>DMIX01000274.1 GCA_003451975.1 Propionibacteriaceae bacterium | reverse complement strand
GGATGAGGACGCGGAAGATGCCGCCGAAGAAGGCCCACGCCGCTTCGCAGGCCTCGATGGCGCGGGCCGTCGTTTCCTCGAACGTGGGATAGACGAAGCGGTGGCGCGAACAGACCGCCGTGAAGATCCAGGCGCGGAAGCGCCGACGGGTACGTCGGCGCTCCGCCACCGGTAGCCAGCCCACCCAGCCCGTATCCACTTGCAGCTCCTGGCCGGGCTCGCCATCCAGGACCGGGATCGTGGTGGTCGACCGACCGAAGCCGAGCTCTTCGACGGCGAAGCGATACAGCATCGGGTACGCCAGCACGACGCCCTGGCGCGCCAGCAGCTTGCGAATCTTCGTGAGGCGCACCCCCTCGGCGAGCCAGCGCTCGATTCGCGGGCGATGCGTCGCGCAGACCGCCCACCCCTCCCCGCGTGGCCGACCGCCGGCCGGGTGGAGCGCGAGCAGCACCTCGCGAAGCTCGTCCTCGGTCGGCGGCGCCCCATCGACACGGAGACCGGTGGCGCCCGCCACCTCGAGATACCGTCGGACGGTTTTTGGATCCAACCCCAGCTGCGCGGCCAGCCGTTTGGTCGGCAGGCCCGCCCGCCACAGCCGGAGGACCTCGATTACTTCGATCATCGTCACCTCGCGATACATCACGCCTCCCGGCCCGGTCGCCGCCGGGACTCGAGAGGGATATCGCGCAGTCCGATGAGGGGGGAGAGGTTTTGAAAAACCTCAAACCGCAGGGGGGAAAGGTTTTGAAAAAGTCGTCAAGACAGGGTCCCTAGGTTTCGAAAACCGACACTCGTCGTGAAGGATCCATCTTCTGGTAAGCCCTTCTTGGCACTCTACCGATGGCAGAAACGCAAAGGCGAATGGAAGGTGACGAAGCGCTTCTCTGTGAGGTCCAAGAAGGAACTCGCGGGCATCCTGACCACGTGCGCGAGGCTCGGGGCGCAGTTGCCAGAGTAGGTGCCTACTGTCCCCAATGAAGCCCGTCGAAGTTAGACGATGGCACAGCATGCACAGCGAGAATCTGCCAGAGGGCCATCGCTAATTCCACCGCTTTACCCCCGCGAGTGTTGTCGGTAACCACATAGCGGGCCCTGCTGGCCTTCACGAACTCAAGCGTTCCATTAAAGTCGGCGTGATTGGAGAGGGCGACGCCGAAACTCCGGTCGGAGTACTCGGTAACGGGATCGTCGCCTCGGGAAAAGAACGCGCTCAGCTTCAGTGACGACCCTCTGTTCAAGTCCACAGGTAGGCGATCTCCGGTCCCATACAGACGTACGAAACGATTGCCACGCAGCACGAATCTACCCTCACCAGATTCCTCTTCGACGACCCCGCCGATGGCGTAGCCGCACTGGCGATACACCTGGATTTCACGGGAGGTCCGTCGACTCGCGACAATCGGAACATCCACGTTCCCGTTAAGCAATTGGATTGCTCTCTGAAGCGTCCCTCGATGCGCCATTACATGCACCGGTCCGGATCTCAGCAGGCCGCCGACTAGCTCAAGAAACCTCATCTCGCATTCTTCTTGGGTGAACTCCCTGACATCGTGGGGTGATCCGTACGTAGCGTCAAGGACGAGAGCATCAACCTCGTTGACGACTTCAAGCGGCCAACTGAAGTCGCCGGAATAACCCAAACGAGGCAGTTGAGGCGCATCGACCGCGACCTGAACCGATCCCAGCATGTGTCCTGTCGGCAACATCGTCACGCTGCACCCGTCTGCCGGCTGGGGAACACCGTGAGGCACCGCCCGCACATTGGAACGATATGGAAGATCAGCGTTCCTTTCGGCCACCAGCAGCCGATGTGTCGCCTCGCTCATAAGGACTTCCTGGAATCCCTTGCTCGAGTCGAAGCTGTCCATATGGTCGGTGTGCACGTGGGTCTGAACGCGGACGCAAGCATCACGGAGAAACCCGTCGCACACCACCGACGGCCCTAGGCGAACGGCACCCGATGCGGAGACGTCAATCAGAGTGTTCATGTCTCAGCCGTTTGGCCAAGTTCTCACCAACGGCCGCCTCAAGGGCATCCGCAGTGAAACCACTAGCCTTTACTATGTCGAATGACGAGACAATTGAGAACCGAGTCGTTCCGAGATGAACGTGGAACCCATCCTTGCGCCGGATAACCTCAGCGACCGCCGTGTGAGCGAACCGATCGCGGTCGACGGGCGAGACCGCACCTATCTGCGTCAGGAGGTTGTCGCCCTTCAGAGCTCCGAGAAAGACGTACCGGCGTTCGACCTTCGGTCGCAAACGAAGTACGTCTGAAATGCAGGCCGAGATCGCCCTGCGAGAGCGGACAGATATCTGCGTTAGTTGAACTACCTCCTTCCAGCTGAGCTGATGTTCCAGGATCGCGGTAGCGGCAACGCATTGGTCGTTGGGCGGAAGGACCGCTAGCAGTGCGGCCGACGAGAAGGCGACCCCGGAGTGAGAAGACCCTCCCCATTCCGCCAACTGACCGACTTCGTCGGTGAGACGAGTGAGGTTAAGGAAGGCCGCTAGCTGAGTACTCCCCACCTGAAGCTGGGTGGCCAACTCCGCACGTGTTGCCCCGGAGGCGAGGGCCTTCGCCAGTGCCCTTCCCACCTCCAAAGGCGATAAGACCCTGCCCGTTCGATGAGTGCCAATCGACCGCAGCAGTTGCTGCGCCTCCTGAGCCGAAAGGCCTGGGATCATTCATTTGCCCCCATGAAGCCCTTCTCAGACAAAGCGCTCTCGATGCACATGCGGGCAGCGTCATCGACGTTCGTTCCCTCAGCCTCCGCCATTGATCTCAGTCCACGATGTACATCTGAGGTGAGGGTTACCAGCACCTGAGTGACCTTGCCACCGCTCTTGGCGTCTTCGATTACCTCAGTCGGCGAGATGTCAGGATTCTCCTCTCGGGCGGTAACGATCTTCTTCTGCTGAGCGCCGGACATCGGGCTCATCTCGCGCGCAAACTCGACGGCATCGGTTGGACTCACCTCGCCGTTCGCGGCCGCTGCTTGCTGTGCGCGAAGCGCCGTCTGCAGTGACACCTTGTTCTCCTTGACCAGCTGCTGCAGCTCAGGGATGAGTTGATCGTACTTGACGTACTGCCGGACCTTTGCATACGGGAGGCCCGTTTCTTGAGCGACGTCTTTGATGGAACCGTATCGATGAAACAGTTCCGTGCATACGTCAATCAAGTCTCTGTTGTTCAGATCGCGGCGGACCAGGTTCTCAGTGACCGACAAAACCTTTGCCGTCAACTCATCGACCTGCTCGCTCAGCACGGCGGCGAGGATGGTGTCTCGTTTCAGCTCCTGATGGGCAAGGAATCGCCTCTGGCCGGTAACAATCTCATACACGCCGGGCTCTTCCGTTTCGGCCACGACGATTGGCTCAAGGAGGCCAACCTTCCTGATGCTGTCCGCGAGTTCATCGATCTCCTTGCCTACATCTCGCAGCCGCACTTGTCCGCGGCCTATCCTCAGTTGACTGAGTGGAATCTCCTTGAGCTCTTTGAATCCAGACATCGTTGCACCTCTCTAAAGTGAGGGAGAATTGAACGCAGGTACGCCGAGCACTCTAAGTAGGTCCGCACGCGACAAGCGCCGGGGCTCTGCAGTGGGGGCCGCTTCAACGTAAGCGGAGAATATCGCACTCTTCTCCGATAAGATTTTGTCAATCCGCTCCTCGATCGAGTCTGTGACCAAGAACTTGATGACATGAAGAGGTGTCAGCCGGCCGAATCGGTGTCCCCGGTTGATGGCCTGTGATTCTGTCGCCGGATTCCACCATCGGTCAAACATCACTACCACTGATGCTGACTTGAGGTTCAGACCTACTCCGCCGGCTCTTAGTGACGCCAGCAAAACACGAGGACCCGGCCGATCTTCGAACCAGCGCACCACTTCGTCACGCTCTTGGACATTCTGCCCACCATGCAGGAGCCGACCAGGGAGAGAGAGTCGTTCCGCCAGCCATCGAAGAGTCGTGACGTATTGGGAGAACACTACGACTTTATCGTAGGCAGAGGACGTCTGATCGATGATGCTTCGGAGGGCGTCCCACTTCACGGACTCTCCTGAGACTTCATCGAGGTTGCAGATCTGCTTGAGTCGGGTAAGTACCGCAAATAACGACGCGGGTCCTGATCCCTCCCCCTGGAGCTCGGTCAGTCGTGAGTTCCAGGCATCCTGATAGGCGAGGAGTTGAGCGCCGGCTAGTATGAGGGGAATCTCCTGGACAATCAACGGCGGCAGCTCGGGAAGGACCTGCAGTTTTGTCCGCCTGAGAAAGTACGGGCGAATTGCCGCGTGCATCTCGGACCGCGACATTCCGCGGTTCAAGGTCCCCGGCCGAAGGAACCGGAAGAGAGAGACGAGATCCTCTGGTCGATTCTCGATTGGAGTGCCGGACAGCGCCCAGGACTTCGAACGAGGAATCAGTCGGCAGGCGAGACTGGTATCAGCCCCGGGGTTCTTGATCCGTTGTGCTTCATCTAGGAGGACGAGGTCGAAGAGCGGCCGTTGCCTCAGCTGCTGCCCGTCCATGCGAACCTGATCGTAAGTGGCGAACAAGACCGAGACGGGCAACAAGTAGGTGTAGTGACGGTCGGTAGCATCTCCGAGCACTCGGCGGGCAGTGAGGTCAGGAGCCCACCGCTTCATCTCATCAGCCCACTGCAACTGCAGTGAGGACGGCGAGATGATCAACGCTCTCTTCCATGCTCCCTTCTTGAATGCTAGCCTGGCAGCGACCGCCGCCTGAACGGTCTTGCCGAGTCCCATGTCGTCCGCAAGCAGGGCGTGTTCCGCGTGCGATAGGAAGGCAACCCCCTCCTCCTGATATGGGCGAAGCAGTCCTGGGGGGCTAGTTTCGATGATTCTCTCCAGTGCTCATCCGGCCCGGTCTCCGTTGTCCTCGGAGTTGCGGAGCTCCCTGCCGCGAAAATCGATATCGGGGCGAGAACAGCCGCCCTCGGGAATCTGGAGAGCTTAGTATAGGGCAGTGACAGAATAGGTCACACGCACCTAGCCCGGATCGACCGATTCAACTTTAATCACCAATGTGGGTCGCGCATGGGCGAAGACACAGCGAACCAGGTGGCCATACGCGCGCGGACGGCGAAGTTCAGGTCGTCGCTTTCCAGGCCTGTTTCAGTTGCCATCGCAGATGGCCTCCTGCGTCCGGGCAAGTCCGTATTCGACTTCGGCTGCGGCCGTGGAGCCGATGTCGCTGGACTCCTTGCGCTGGGCATTGAAGCTCGCGGCTGGGATCCGCACCATGCGCCTCACACGCCCAAGAAGCCCGCGGACGCAGTCAACCTTGGGTACGTGGTGAACGTCATTGAGAATCTCGGTGAGCGCGGTGAGGTTCTACAACAGGCGTGGAAGCTGGCCCGGGAACTGCTCATCGTAACTGCGCGGCTGGACTGGGACGTCAGCCTCACTCAAGCCGTGGCGTGCGGCGACGGTGTCGTGACCGCGCACGGTACGTTCCAGAAGTTCTTCACTCAGGATGAACTCCGTCAGTGGATTCAGCTGACGCTTGGTGTCGAAGCCGACGCTGCCGGCCCGGGGATCTTCTACGTCTTCCGTTCTCAGGAACTTCGAGAGTGTCACCTGGCTCAATCGGTCCGGCGGGTCCGTGTGGCGGCCCGGCCGATGCCCCCGGCGGCCATCTTCGAGGGCAATCGAGATGTTCTGGAACCGCTGCTTTCTTTTCTACAAGAACGAGGCAGGCTGCCGCGACGCGGGGAGTTTTCCGATGAACTAGCTATTCGAGAGCGGTTCGGCTCGGTGTCGCGCGCCGTGAGCGTGCTAGCGCGAGTGGTGGGCACGGACGCTTGGGAGTCCGCGGCCTTAGCTAGACAGAAGGATCTGCTCGTGTACCTGGCCTTGGGGGCGTTTCGGAAGCGACCGCAGTTCAGAGCACTCCCACCAGATCTGCAGGCGGATATCAAAGCGTTCTTTGGGAGTTACGCGCAGGCCACGCAACTTGGCAGTGAGTTGCTGTTCGCTACAGGTGAACAAGAGGCCATCGCTGAGCAAAGTGCAAACCCAGGGGTTGGCAAGGTGCTCCCGGACTCGATCTATGTTCACGTGTCGTCGGTTCCCGCACTCCCCGTCCTGCTGCGGGTCTACGAGGGATGTGCTCGCACGCTCCTAGGGGACGTGCCGGGCGCGACAGTCGTCAAGTTGCGTCGCGACAAGCCGAAAGTGTCGTATCTCTGCTATCCGGACTTCGATGACGATCCTCACCCGACGCTAGCTGAAGCCTATGTCGCCGACCTTCGAGGCCTCCGGACGCACCACCGCGACTATCGAGGCCAGGAGAGTCCTCCCGTTCTGCACAGGAAGGAGTGTCTCGTCGGACCCGCGTACCCGCTGCGAGAACGGTTTGCTGCGTTGTCCGCAGCGGAGGACGAGGCAGGCTTACTGGATGACCCCTCCGGAATTGGAACGCGAGCTGCATGGCAGTTGAGGCTCTCGAAGAAGGGATACGCGGTAGCTGGTCATCGACTAGTGAAGATTGGCGGGACTGACTTGGGCGCATCTGCAGATGGCCACGGCTGATATCGGATCGTGTCGTGCATGCGTCGGCGTGCCGTGCCCGAGGTCGGAACGGAGCCAGGTCTTGCCAGAATCACGTCGGATGCGCTCTGGAAGGACGGACGCTCATGCGGCAGGTGGTTGCCGAGGTCGGACCGCATAGTGGTACGAGCGAGACACGCAGCTCCTTCGACGGTCACGTGATTCCACTGTTCCTTCGACGTTGGAACGAGTCGCCGTAGACGGCTTCCTGTGACAGGACTGTCGAATTGCGGTGATTCCGATGGCTGAAGAATCACGGTCGTTGGAGCGAATTCTTGCTGCGGGCCTAGCTCGGCTGGCCGAGATTGCCCGATGCGCCTCGGTGGACACCCAAAACCGGCCACCACAGGTAACCGACCGAGACGTTGACAGCGGCGGGGGGACCCGTGTTCCCTACGTCGCCATGAGCAACGTCTTGGAACACGACAAACAGCAACAGGTCTTGGCGTTGGGGCGATTGGGCTGGTCGCTGCGCTGCATCCAGGAAGCCACCGGCGTTCGCCGCGAGACCGCGAGCCGCTATCTGAAGGCCGCCGCCATTGCCGTCCGTGAGCGCGGCGGGCGCCCGCGGACGTGGCCGCCGGCAAATCCGGCCACCACGGCGGAGGTGTCCACCGACTCTGACGCGGCGAACGCGGCCACCCTGCCAGCCGTCTCCACCGGCACGCCGGAGGCAAATCCGGCCACCACACCGGAGGTGTCCACCGACCTCCCGCCCCCGGCGCCCGGCGAACGGTCCCCAAGGGCGAGTGCGTGTGAGCCGTACCGCGATCTGATCGAACAGGCGCTGCGGCGGGGGCGTAATGCCATGGCCATCTGGCAGGACCTCGTCGATGACCACGCCTTTCCGGCGCAGTACGCGAGCGTCAAACGATTCGTCGGCACCCTGCGCGGCGTGACGACGCCCGAGGCCCGCGTGGTGATCGAGACGGCCGCCGGGGAAGAGTGCCAGGTTGACTATGGCACCGGGCCGATGGTGCGGCATCCCGTGACGGGCAAGTATCGGCGCACGCGGCTCTTCGTGCTGACCCTGGGCTACTCCCGCAAAGCGATCCGGCTGATCGTCTGGAAGTCGAGCACCCGCATCTGGGCGGAGCTCCACGAACGCGCTTTTCGCCAACTGGGGGGCGCCGTCAAGGTCGTCGTCCTCGACAACCTGCGGGAGGGCGTCCTCAAGCCGGACATCTACGACCCCACGCTGAATCCGCTGTATCGCGACGTCCTTGCGCACTACGGGGCCGTGGCCCTGCCGTGTCGCGTCCGCGATCCCGATCGGAAGGGGAAGGTCGAATCGGGTGTCGGCCACGCGCAGGCGACGCCGCTGAAGGGGCTCCGCTTCGAGACGCTCGAGGACGCGCAGGCCTATCTGGATCGGTGGGAAACGCACTGGGCCGACACGCGCATTCACGGCACGACCAAACGGCAGGTCGCGGCGATGTTTGCCGAGGAACGGCCGGCGCTGGGCCCGCTGCCGATCGAGCCGTTTCGCTACTACGAGTACGGCACGCGCACGGTCAACCTCGATGGCTGCATCGAGGTCCAGGCGGCGTACTACGGGGCCCCGCCCGGCTGGATTGGTCGAGACGTGCACGCGCAGTGGGACGACCTCTACGTCCGGCTCATCGAACTCGGCACCGGCCGCCTCCTGCGCGAGCATGTCCGCACGCGCCGGGGGTACCACCGCATCGAAGACCGCGATCGGCCCGCGCGCACACCGAAGACCACGCTCACGCTACTCGCCACCGCGCAGACAGCCGGGCCCGCGATCGGCCAGGTGTGCCAGCACATCTACGCCCACGACGGGCCGGCCGGCGTCCGGCGCATCCTGGGTGTGCTCGCGCTCGCCCGCAAGCACGGGGCGCCGGTGGTCGAGGAGGCGGCCAAGACGGCGGTCGACCTCGGCGTCCTGAGCTATCGCTTCATTCGTCGGTACCTCGAACGGCGTCCGCCGATCACACTGCGCCAGGTGGACCCGCTCATTCGGCAACTCACCCTCTACCGCGATCTGATTGACTGCACCATAGGAGGCCAGGGATGACGCTGATTGAACTCGACCACGCCCTTCGCAAACTCCGTCTCTCCGGCATGGCGGAGGTCCTCGAACCCCGCCTCCGTCAGGCGCAGACCGAACGACTCGCCCCGCTCGATCTCGTGTCGCTGCTCGTCAACGACGAACTGGTCCGCCGGCAGGACCGCCTGTTTGCGCGGCGCCACAAGCAAGCCGGCTTCCGCGATGCCGACCGCTCGCTCGACCGTTTCGACTTTGATTTCAACAAGAAGATGAACCGGGCGCTCATCTACGAACTGGCGACCGGCCGCTTCATCGAGCGGCGCGAAGACGCGCTCTTCCTCGGCATGCCGGGCACGGCCAAGAGCCACCTCGCGCAGGCGATCGGACGCGCCGCGATCCAGCAGGGCTATCGCGTGATCTACCGGGAGGCGCACACCCTGCTGGAGGAGATCGCCGAGGCGAGTCTCATCGGCACGCGCAAGACCTGTCTCGCGGACCTCGCCACGGTCCCCTTGCTCATCATCGACGATCTTGGCATGCGGAAACTCCCGCACACGGCGGCCGAGGATCTGCTCGAACTCGTCATGCGCCGATACGAGCGGGCCTCCACGATTCTGACGTCGAACCGACCCGTCGGCGACTGGGGCAAACTCCTGGGCGACAACGCGGCCGTGACCGCGCTGCTCGATCGTCTACTGCACCACGCGCATGTGCTCAAGTGCGGTCCGCGCAGCTGGCGCACCAAGGTGCACACCGACTTGCGCCAGGAAGAAGCGACCAAGTGACGCGCGTGCCCCACGACCCGTGGAAGCTGCCCGCGCCGTGGACGGCCCAGAACGCCGCCCACCGCGCGTTGGAAAACGCTGCCGCGTTTTCCACAAACTCCCACCGGTCTTTCTCACATCAGAGCAGCATCGAGAAGACCCACAGAACGCCGGAGTCTTGCGTGCGACAGCACACCTGAGGTACACCATTACACGTCTCGGCCGCTACGCCCGTGGTGGCCGGTTTTCAGACGTCCACGACTGGCCGGCTTTCACCTGTCCACCGAGGGATGCGACCGCGAGTTGTTCTTCCTACGAATTGCCAAGTACGCGCCGCTTTGCGATCACGTCATCGCAGTCGCGCTTTACCAGGGCGCGGCTCTTCACTACGTGGACGGTCGCAATGGGATCAAAGACCTTGACGTCTGGATCTTCTTCGGAGCCCTGGCCGGCGTGCTTTATCCACCACGGCGACCTGTCCCATCGTATGACTTCGGCGACCCTCGATTTGGGAGGACGTCAGATTCCCCATGTTTCATTGATCGAAGAGTGGTGGTGGACCGAATTCGCGGAGCTTGCGGCTCACGCTGCGTCCGAAACGGCAGCGGTCCACACTCGACGCAGTCGTCTGGTCAGGGACAACCTTCGAGCCGTTTCTCCCCGACTGCCAAGAGGGGACTGTGGATCCAGCGCGCTAGTCACCCCAGACGATGTGGTCACCCCAGACGATGTGGTCGCCCCAGATGATCCGGTCGCCCCAGATGAT
>DMIX01000376.1 GCA_003451975.1 Propionibacteriaceae bacterium | reverse complement strand
TCGGGAAGGTTCGAGCGGACGTAGGCGACCAGGCGTTCGCGCACCAGGCAACGCAGATCCCACAGTCTTCCGGAGTCGGCGGCGCTCATCAACAGCCGCACCCGAACCAGACCGCCGGTGGCATCGGTGACCTGAGTAACCGCGGTGCGTCCGTCCCACAGGTCACTTCCCTCGAGAATCTCGCGAAAGCGGTCACGCAGCGCGTCCACCGAGACGCGCCAGTCGAGATCCAACTCGACCGAGCCCAGAATGTCGTTGCTCTTGCGCGTCCAAGTTTCGAACGGTTTGGTGGTGAAGTAGGTGCAGGGAAGCACCAAGCGCCGCTCATCCCAGATGTTGAGGACGACATAACTCAAGGTGATCTCGCCAACCCGGCCCCATTCGCCCTCGACCACGATCACGTCATCGACGCGCAATGCCTGGCTGAAGACCAGTTGGACGCCGGCGAACATGTTCGCCAATGCCGATTGCGCAGCCAAACCGGCGATGACCGAGACGATCCCTGCCGAGGCCAACAAGCTCGCGCCGACAGTGCGCACTGCCGGAAAGCTCATCAAGATCGCACCAACAGCGACGACGACCACCAAGGCGACGGCGAGCCGCTCCAGGATGAGACCTTGCGTCCGAATGCGACGAGCGTCCGCAGTGTTCGGAATCTCGCCGCGGTGGCGTCCCAGGGCAATATCGGTGACGAAGGTGATCAGTGAGATCAAGAACCAGGCGCCGGCCCCGACGGTGAGCACCAGCATCACTTCGTTGATGCCGGACCACCACGCACTGTCGCGGGGAAAGGCAACCGCCCCGGCGATCCAGATGGCTGCGGTGATGACCACCGTCCGCAGCGGGCGCCGAATGTGTGAGGCCAGGTCTTTTGGCCACTCATAAGCGCGGAACGGGATTCTGATCACCAGGGCCAGGACGACCAGGAATGCCACCGCGATGATCACGGCCAACACCACGGCGATGGCGAACTGGGTCCAACCTTGTGTCACGGGAGACTTCCTCGATACTCGACTTGTGTGTTGCCCACCGTAGGCACCCGACGCCTGATTCTCAGCCATCTTGCGGGGTGAGGACTGGGAGTTTCTTCCGATCGTGGGAGCCAGGCGACCCACCCGAGGATGGCGACGCCAGTCAACGAGCCAGCGTCAGTCAGTCGAAAGGTACCGTCGCAATGCACTCTCAAATTGCGTGGATGGGGGGCTCCAGTCTCTGCTGAAGCCCCCACCGAAAGCCCATCCCTACTGCACCGACCACCCACCGTCCGAGGGCAGAATCACACCGGTCAGGTTGGTGGCGTCATCGCTGAGCAGGAAGCAGATCGAGGCCGCCAACTGATCGGGCATCGCTACCTGCGGAATGTTCGCCAGTAACGTCCCAATGCGCTCTTGGCCCAGTTCGGAGTCAAAGCTGGCCTGAATGTTGGTGGCCACCGGTCCGGGAGCGACCGCATTCACCCGAATCCCGGAGGTTGCGTAGGTGAAGGCCGCGCTCTTGGTGATGCCGTTCACCGCATGCTTGGACGTCGTGTAGGCCAGCCCGGCAGCCGACCCGCGCAGTCCGGCTTCGGAGGAGATGTTCACGATCGAGCCAGCCTTGGCTTCATACATCTTGGCCAGCACCGCCCGGCTGAGCAGGAATAGCCCCGTGACGTTGACCGCCATGACACGCTCCCACACCGCGTCGGAGACCTCGTGCAGCGGGGTCATGTTGTCCATGATTCCGGCCACATTGGCCAACCCGTGAATGGTGTCGCCAGCCAGTGCGACGACGGCGTCGACGTCTTCTGGCTTGGCCACATCGGCGACGATGGTTTCGATCTGCGCATCCGGTAGGGATGCTCTGAAATCAGCCAGGCGTTCGGCGGAGATGTCGGCAGCGATCACGCGTCCGCCTTCGCGGGCCACCCGGGAGGCGGTCGCCTTGCCGATGCCAGAACCGGCACCGGTGACGATGACGGTCTTGCCGGAGAACCGGCCTGGGGTGATCTGCTCAACCCACGGCGCACCCGCTTCATTCTCTTCTTCGGGAACCTCGGGCATCACGCCACCATTGGCCTGCTTCACCAGTTCGTCGATCACAGCCTGCGAAACCTGGCCCTGGCTCAGCGCCACAAGTTGCTGCAACGGGAAGGTCTTGATCGGGGCGAGCGAACTGTCGTCCTGACCTCCTTGTGCCAAGAATCCTCGAAGGAGCTGTCCACCGACCGGATCATTCAGCCAGGTCTCAATGGAGGACTTACCGGTCAACGGCGTGTTCTGTTCGGTCATGCCCATTCACTTTTGCCTCACCGCGCACATAAATCAAGGGTTGACTTCACACGCAACCTCTGATCTTTTTGCTTTGGCTAGGTGTTTTAGGCTACTTCCAGGACGCAGGGTTGAGCGCCCTAATTCGGCTCGGGTTCCTCAAGCGAAGCAGGCATACCGGGAGTTGGTGCGAAGCTGAGCCACAAGGGAAGGCATCGATGACCCGATAGCCCAGGCGCTCACTGAGCTCTTGACCGGATCTGGGGCCGTGCGCCTTCGAATGCCTGAGAACTGGTCGCGCAAGAGCGGCCCGTTGGCCCACATTGGGGGGAGTGTCAGCTCACCATGCGCAGATGCTCCAGCAGTTCTGGACAAGACCTGTCGAGGCCAGGATGAGCCGGAGGCCGTGGGAAGGCGCCTGGTCGGCGGAAACGATGGTCCCTGGGTTGACCCTTCGCCTCGAATGACCAAGGGAGCTGTACTCCCAGACGGGCAACCGAGCAGAGTCGCCCCGCAGCCAAATCCCTAGCCGCGCACCGCGGCTGGAAAGACGATGTGCCAAGCCCGCAAGAGGATGGATGCTTCTCCACCGGCAACTTCTGGGGCGCCCAACGCCAAGGCGGCCTCGATCAGGGCCAACCCGGCCTGATGCCACCGCGGCTCCAAAATGAGCTCTTCGCCGTCGGGGTCATCAGGGTCAGCGCGACCATAGTGGCTGGCCTCCGGGGTGGACTTCGCGCTGAGGTTGACGAGGTCTTCCACCATCAGGAGACCCCGCCCCACCGGTGAACCACCGTCGCGACCTAGGTCGAACAGCGTCACGTCATCGATCTCGTCGGCACCCCACCGATTCCACACACGCTGATAGGCCGCGGACGCCTCCGGATCGCGAGCAGCGGCCAGTGCCGCAACCGTTACCTCGTCCAGGTGTTCAGCCACCTCGAGGACGGGCAGCATCGCAGCCCCGTGCGAGCCGAAGAGCGTGCTCGGGTCAAGCTCGGCGAGGACTTCGACGGCGTGCGCCCGGCACCAACGATCAGAACTGATCTCTGCATTGGTGGCTTCCACCGCGGCGGCGACTTCTGGATTGATGGGGAGTTCCAGCTTCACCTGGAGCAGCCGTCCGGGCCAATGGGCGACCAGCACCTGATCAAGGTCGAAACAGACCACGATCCACGGCGGTTCGCCAGCGACGGGCATGGCGACCACCTCGCCCGGTTGAGCAGCCAAGAAGCGGCGCTGTAACTCAGCGGCCACGGAGCCGCCCCACGCCTTGGGGGCCGACTGCACCCAAACCAGACCTTGCCCCTCGGGCAAGCGGCTCTTCGTCACTTCCAACTCGCCGGATTCAGCACCCGCGTCCTACTCGCCGCCGGGAATGACCCGATGCGCCACAGACGATCAATGGGCATCACATGCAGACGATCACCATGGGTGTAGGAGCGCGTTCCGGTGGTCAATACCACCCCCGCACGGAATCGCTCCCCGAGGGCATCGCGCAATTGGGTCAATCCGGTGAAGGCTGATGCCGTGACGCGCTCATTCGGCGTTACATCGAAGCCCAACACCTGACCATCATCGAACTCGGCGACGACATCTACCTTCGCTTCGTCGCTGGTACGCCAATGACCCAAGGTGACCGGAGCCTCCTGCCAGGAGGTCTGCTTGCGAAGTTCAGCGACCACCACCGTTTCCAACAGCTTGCCGAAATCACTGAGGACAGTGGTGTCGACTCCAGTCACTGTCGTCGGAGTCACCCGCAGCAATCGTGCCGCCAGCCCGGAATCCACCAGGTGCACCTTGGGCCGTGCGCTCACCCGTGAGCGCAAATCGGTGCCCCACGCCGGCAGCCGCACCGCCAAGAACAGGTCCTCCAGCAATCGCAGGTAGATCTCTGCCGTCTTACGTTCCACGCCGACAGCCTCCGCTGCCCGGGTGATGTTCAGTAGCCCTCCGGTCTGGAGGGCCACCTGGCCGAGCAAATCGGCCAACGCCTGACGTTGACGCACCTGGGTGAGTTCCTGTGCGTCCCGGTCCACCGAGCGACGCACATAGTCATCGAACCAGCGGGCGCGGGCGGTATCGGAGCGCCCCAGTGCCAGGGGCAGTCCACCTCGGCAGGCCAGTTCGGCGTAGTCCTCCCGAGAGGTATCGGACGGCGGCTGCTGCGCCACGGTTTCTTCCGGATCATGCAGCAGCGATTCCAGAACCTCCTCCCGAATTCCCATCAGCTCGCCTTGGGACAGCGGCCAGATCGTCAGCGAGTGCAGGCGTCCGGTCAGCGCCTGGGCGGTTCGCGGCAAAGCATCCTGCCTGGTGGAGCCCGTAATGACGGCCAAGCCCGGACGGGTACCTTCACGGTTGAGGCGGGCTTTGATGGCGTCCAGGATTTCGGGGACGCGCTGGTATTCGTCGATGCACAGTGGCAGACCGCCGCCCGTGACCAGTCGGGGATTGCCTGCCAGCGCCTCTCTGGTCTCCACGTCGTCGAGGTCGATCACGTCGACGCCATGGTCGCCGGCGAGCTTCCACAGCACGGTGGATTTGCCGACCGAGCGGGGGCCGTGCAGCGCGATCACAGGCTCCTCGTCAACCAGTTCCGCGAGTAATTCACTGACCCGCCGCTGCACCATGTCATTGCTCGCCATGGCCTCACGCTAACAGGGAGAATGGCCGAACTACTCGAACGTGAGCGCGTGTATGACACATTTTTGATCGTTTATAGGACGCGAATCTGAGCGATCCTTCGCGAGCCCCCGCAGGCATTGCCCCCGTGGCCCACGTCCCTGCCGAAGCAGTCCGACAGCTCGAGAACGGACTTATCCACATCTTTTCGAACACCTATTCTATTTTGTCGGTGGCACCCGTCAGACTAAAGGCATGGAAAGCAGCAACGTTGTGGTCTCGGCCGGAGAAGCCCTCGACCGAATCGAAGCTGCCCTGGATGCCGTTGATCCGAACCGCACCAGCGTGCCGCCCGAGCGCCAACTCGCCTGGGTGAGCAAGGCTCGCCGGCTCCGCACCCGACTCGATGCCCTCGCCGCACTACTCACTGCCGAAGCCGAACGATCCCAGGCCTCGGAGAAGGCCGCGGGCACTCCCCTGGCGAACTGGCTGGGCGCCACCGAGGTGGTCTCGCGCAAAGAGGCCACCAGAGAGGTGTTTCAGGCGCGCGCCTTGGCCGATCACCGCGGCGTGGGGTTGGCCGCCAGTCGTGGACGGATCAACTCTGGTCAAGCCCGGGTTATCGGACGCGTTCTCGACGACATCGCACCACGGCTGGACGCCACCCAGAAAGGGCAGGCGGAGCAGCTCATGGTTGAGCTGGCCGGACGCCTCGACGCCGATCAACTCGCCAAGGCTGCACCGCAGGTCCTGCGCCAGGTCGTGCCCGATACAGCTGAGGAGTCCCTGGAGGCCCGGCTGCAACGACAGGCGGAAGCTGCCCACCGTAATCGGAGCCTGCGTTTCTTCCACAGCGAGGGCTCGATTCACTTCGAAGGGTCGCTGCCCCAGGTCGAGGGAGAGCGGTTCATTTCGCTGATCAACTCCCATCGCGAGAAGCTGCGGCGTTCAGCGATCGAGGCTCGCGATCCGATGATGGAACACAGCACGGCCGAGCAGCGCCGAGCTGACGCGCTGATGGCGCTCCTCACCGAGGCCGGTGCGGCCAAGCCTGAGGCCGGACGCGGCACTGCGCGGGTGCTGGTGACCTTGTCCTACGACAACCTGCGCACTCAAGCCGCCGGTGCGGGCCTCATCGGGGCCGGTGCTCCGCTTTCGGCGGGTGACCTGCGTCGTCTGTGTTGCGAGGCTGAACTCATTCCGGTGGTACTCGGCACCAGCAGTGAACCCCTTGACGTGGGGATGGCGCATCGATTGGCCACTCGCCCGTTACGCGACGCATTGACGATCCGAGATCGCGGATGCGCCTTCCCTGGCTGTGACGAGCGGCCGGAGTTGTGCGAGGCGCACCACATCACGCCGTGGTGGGATGGCGGCGCCTCAGCATTGTCGAATCTGGTCCTGCTCTGCCACCGCCACCACGCGGAGGTCGAACCCCACAAGCACGGCATACGCGACCAGTGGGTGGTTCACATCGATGCTGGCAGCGGGCAACCGATCTTCACACCTCCGAAACGGATGCAGGCGCTCTGCGGCGCGCTCACCCAGGCGCAACCCAGCGGCTCACCGCCAAGCAACACGGCTCAAGGCAGGGGTGCGCCACCTGACGGGTCACCACCGGGCCGATCTGCTCGCAGTCAACCTGCCGAGCACAGTGGAGATTCGGATCGAGCGAACCGGAGCTCGCCACCCCGTCGGGAACCAATTGCCGAAAACGCCGATGGCTTGGCACGCACCGAGCCGCTGTTCTCCGCGACCGGCTGAGGACCACCCTGGGAATCGCTGTGCCCGGATGGGGAACCCAAAAGGAGCACCGCACCCGCGCAAATCCACGTTCGATAACTGGCGGATTATTGGAGCATTCCGGTAACGCCGTCGACATGTGGCTTCCCTAGCGTGTTGTGAGGCAATCCAGAACGCGACGCCGCCTCGGCGTCCACAACGAGAGCGCGAAGAATCATGCCCAAACTCAAGCATCACATCTTTGTCTGCTGCAGCTTCCGCGGGAACGGCAACGCCCAAGGCATCTGCAACAAAGCCGGCTCGGTGGCCCTGCTGCCCTACATCGAAGAAGAACTCTCCGATCGAGGAATGCACGATGTTCAGGTTTCCAGCACTGGCTGTCTGCAGGTCTGCGAGCGCGGCCCAGCCATGGTCATCTACCCCGAGAACTGGTGGTACGGAGACATCCAGGGCCAAGACGATATCGACACCATCCTGGACGCCCTCGAAGAGGGCAAACAGTCCATCCAGTTCGCGATCTAGGGAGCGAGCGCGCAGGCACCAACTACCGATCAACACCGCCCCTACACCGGGCGCGGCAAGACTTGCCCAAAATCTACTATGCGCGCATACTACTTTGCATGATCGAGATCGCCACCGCCTCCGCCACATCCACAGCGCCCCCGTCGGCCTTCTACGCCCGCTGGATCGACCACCAGACCTGGCCGCAATGGGACACCGACACCGAATGGGTCCACCTCGACGAGCCCGTCACCCCCGGGGCACACGGGGTGCTGAAGCCCCGCGGCGGCCCGAAAACCCGCTTCACGATTGCGGTACTCAACCCCGACAAGGAGTACACCGACGTCAGCTCCATGCCCGGTGCCACCTTGCGGTTTCAACACCTCGCGGCCGTATCCGGCGAACTGACCGAACTGACTGCCCAAGTCACTCTCACCGGCCCGCTGGCACGCCTGTGGGCCATGATTCTCGGCAAAGACTTTGCCGAATCTGTTCCGGCATCACTGAATCGCCTGATTGAGTTGGTCGAAGCCAACGTCTAGAGGATTCTCAGCTCATGACCACGCGACGCCGACTTCAGACTCGGTTCAGCAACGCTGACGACAGCACCGGGTTGGTCCTGTGGCGTGTCACCAACGCCTGGCAGGCCGCCCAGCGACGCACCCTGAAGCCCTTCGGCCTCACCCATGTCCAGTTCGTCCTGCTGGCCTCGGTGTCCTGGTTCCCCGAGCCCCCCACCCAGAAGGAACTCGCCCAACACGCGGGAACCGACCCGATGATGACCTCCCAAGTGCTCCGCGCCCTCGAGCAGAAAGGCCTGATCCAAAGGCTCCCGCATCCTCATGACGGACGCGCCCGAATGCTCGCCGTGACCGAGCAGGGCCGACTGCTGGCCGATCAGGCGGTGGGCGCGGTCGAAGCCTCCGATCAGGAGTTTTTCGCTGCCCTGGGACGCGATCAAGCGCGCTTCACCGCAATGCTGCAGCAACTCACCACGTGAGGTCCGAGATCACCCCAGCGCTCCACAGATCGGCCGCAACAGATCAGCCACAACGAATCAGCCACAACAGATCCGCCACATCGGCGCGCTCACCCCTAGAACGACAGAAGGTCCACGGCCATGGACCGTGGACCCTTCATCACTGGTAGTGAACGACGGCGAGACTGCCGAGACAACTCGCCTGTTCACCTAGCGCGCTCGGAGGGATTCGAACCCCCAACCTTCTGATCCG
>DMIX01000011.1 GCA_003451975.1 Propionibacteriaceae bacterium | reverse complement strand
TCCCATGTTCCAGGTGGGATGGGCCAGCGCCTGCTGCGGCGTCACGGTGCGCAACTGCTCGGCGGTGAAGCCTCGAAACGGCCCACCCGAGGCGGTCAGGATGAGTCGCTGTACTTCCTCGGCCCGCCCCGATCGCAGCGCTTGAGCGAAGGCGGAGTGTTCGGAGTCGACCGGAACGATCTGGCCCGGTGCCGCGGCATCGGTGACCAGTCGGCCACCGATCACCAACGATTCCTTGTTGGCCAAGGCCAAGGTGGTGCCGGCCTGCAAGGTCGCCAGGGTCGGCCCCAAGCCGGCAGCCCCGGTGATGCCGTTGAGCACGACCTCGCAGTCGATTGCGGCCAGCCTGGTGGCCGCGTCCGGCCCCACCCAGATCTCCAGGTCGGGCAGCGCCTGGGCAATCGGGTCGGCCGCCTCGGCGTCGGCGACCGCGACCACAGCCGGACGCAGCGCCCGCGCCTGTTCGATGAGGAGTTCGGAGTTTCGGCCGCCGGCAGCCAGACCGACGACGGTGAAGCGATCACGATGGCGACCGATCACCTCGATCGCTTGGGTTCCGATGGAACCCGTGCTTCCCAAGATCACAATTCGACGCATGCCGTCGGCTCCTCCCCGCAACCGGCCCCAGCTTACGGTGTGGTAACGGTTGCCAATGGGGAGCCGAATGCCTTTGCCATCGATTCAGACATGTTGTTATGGTCAAGCGCTGTCGCTGACCGGCACGTTTGCGATGTTGGTCGGCGTGGGCCGCGCGCACGGTGGAGAGACCGCCGTAGTTCGTACGGTGTGGAAGGTTCGGGAGCGGAACGCAAGCTGACGCGTTCTGACGCTGGGGTTGAGCCCCACGTGCTGACCTTCGAGACCCGGCCCAGGTGGGGTTGACGCCCCTCTGGAGGACCACGTGATGAACGAGACTGCCGCCGCACTTTCTGCAGACGGCCTTTTCAAAGGGTTCGGACAACGCGCGCAGCATGCGGTGCGCGAATTACAGCAAGGAACCGAACGCGACGATCTCGACGACTCGGTGACCGCTGCGGTCATCGATGCCTCCTTTGAGGTACGACCCGGCGAGATCTTCGTCGTGATGGGGCTGTCAGGGTCGGGCAAGTCGACTTTGATCCGTATGCTCAACGGGCTGTGGGAACCCACTGCTGGAACCGTCACCGTAGGCGGCAAGCAGATCACCGGCATGCACGGCAAAGCTCTGCGGGAGGTTCGCGAGCAGCACATCTCGATGGTCTTCCAGCACTTCGCACTGCTGCCCCACCGCACCGTCTTGGACAACGTCGCCTACGGCCTTGAGATCCGCAAGATGCCCCGCGCCCAGCGCGAGGAGAGGGCCCGCGAGATCATCGACCTGGTCGGCCTGAAGGGTTGGGAACGCAAGTTCCCCGGCGCCCTATCCGGTGGCATGCAGCAGCGTGTCGGCCTGGCCCGGGCCTTGGCCGCTGACACCGACGTGTTGCTCATGGACGAAGCGTTCTCAGCTTTGGACCCGTTGATCCGCCGCGAGATGCAGGAGCAGCTGCTGGAGCTACAGGAGACGCTCGGCAAGACCATCATCTTCATCACCCATGACCTCAACGAGGCCATGTTCCTCGGAGATCGCATTGCAGTGATGCGCGATGGCCGCATTGTGCAGATCGGCACCCCGGAGGAGATTCTCACCGATCCGGCCAATGACTACGTCGCCCAGTTCGTGCAGGACGTGGATCGAGCGCGGGTACTCACCGCCGGCGCAGTGATGGAGCCACCCTGGGCCTTGGTCCAGGTCAATGCCGGGCCTCGAGCCGCGCTGCGGCTGATGCGTGACAGTCAGGTACCGGCCGCGTTTGTGATCGGCCGGGGACGCCACCTGCGCGGCGTCATCACCGATCGCGACGCTATTCGGTTGGTGCGCTCCGGCGAGACCGACCTGGCTGCGCACCTCACCGCTATCGCCACCGTCGATCCCGGCAGCGCGCTCGCCGATCTGTACCTCCCCTCGGTGGAATCGGCGCTACCGCTGGCCGTGACTGATGAGGAGAACCGGCTGGTCGGGGTGGTACCGCGAGTGACCCTGCTGGCCGCTCTGGGCGGCGAGACCGAGGCCGCCGTGGGCGCACCGCCCATGATGAGCGCGCTGCCCTCGACGGTCATCGATCAGGTGCTGGCTGGCGCCGAACTGAAGGAGGCCCACTGATGGACGGTGTGCGTATTCCGCTGGGCGACTGGGTCGCCAGTGGCGTCGACTGGGTGATTGCCAACGCCGAAGCGCCCTTCGTCGTGCTTCGGGCGGTCTTCTTGGGCTTGTACAACATCATCAACGACGGGTTGACAGCGCTGCCGCCGTGGCTGTTCATCGCCATCGTGGTGATCGCGGCGCTGTTCGCCCGCGGCTGGGTCTTCGCGCTCGGCAGCGGATTGGGATTGTTCCTGATTCTGGCCGTGAACCAGTGGCAGAACTCCATGGATACCTTGGCTCTGGTGCTGGTGGCCGCCTTCTTCGCTGTGGCGATCTCCATCCCGTTGGGCATTCTGGCTGCGAGATCGAGGCTTGCCTCGGCGATCATCAGGCCGATCCTGGACTTCCTGCAGACCATGCCGGCTTTCGTCTACCTGGTGCCTGCACTGTTGCTGTTCCGGGTCGGTGTGGCCCCAGGAATCGTGGCCACCATTATCTTCGCGATGGCCCCAGGGGTTCGATTGACCGAGTTGGGCATTCGCAGCGTCGACGCCGAGGTCGTCGAAGCCGGCGAGGCTTTCGGTGCCACGCCGCGACGTATTCTGCGCCAGATCCAACTTCCGCTGGCAATGCCCAGCATCATGGCCGGAATCAATCAGGTGATCATGCTTTCGCTGTCGATGGTGGTCATCGCCGGTCTGGTCGGGGCCGGTGGCCTCGGCGGGGACG
>DMIX01000183.1 GCA_003451975.1 Propionibacteriaceae bacterium | reverse complement strand
GTGTCGCGTTGGTGGGAATGGCTGGCACAGTCATCGACATCGAGGCCGCCATCGGCTCCGGGCTGCCCAGCACCCGCATGGTCGGCTTGCCCGATACCGCCTTGAAGGAGGCCAAGGACCGCTGCCGGGCGGCGATGGCCACCACTCGTGTCGGCTGGCCCTCGGGGCCGGTCACGATCAACCTGTCGCCGGCGACGCTGCCGAAGGCCGGATCCCATTACGACCTGGGAATAGCGGCCGCGGTGGCCGCCGCCGAGGGCAAATGTGATCCGCAGGCCCTGGCGGGATTGGCCATCTTCGGTGAACTCGGTCTGGATGGACGGGTGCGGGCGGTGCGCGGCCTGCTGCCGCTGCTGCTGACCGCCGCTGCTGAGGGATTGGAGCGCGCTGTCGTACCTGCGGTCCAGCTAGGGGAGGCTTCGCTGGTATCGGGTCTGCAGGTGCTCGGGGCTGCGGATCTGGCCGATCTGGGAGACATCCTGGCCGGGGGACCGGGGCAGCCGATGCCGGCCGCATCGCGGCAGAACGAGGTTCATGCTGCCGCCGCGCCGGATTTGGCCGATGTTGCCGGCCAAGAAGAAGCCAAGTGGGCGCTCGAGGTCGCTGCGGCAGGTCGACATCATCTCTACCTGCACGGGCCGCCCGGCGTCGGCAAGACCCTGCTGGCTCAGCGACTGAGTACGGTGCTGCCCGATCTCAGCGAGTCCGAGGCTTTGGAGGTCTCGGCGGTGCACTCGCTGAGTGGTGAGATCCTCGACGACGGGCTGATTCGTCGACCACCGTTCGCCGACCCGCACCACTCCGCCTCGCTGGTCAGCCTGGTGGGCGGCGGTGCCGGGGTGGCGTTACCGGGGGCGATTTCGCGAGCCCACCGCGGTGTGCTCTTTCTGGATGAAGCCCCCGAGTTCCCGCCTCGGGTCATGGAGGCGTTGCGGGTGCCATTGGAATCGGGTCGGGTGGTGCTAGCACGGGCCTCAGCCACGGCGGTCTACCCGGCGAGCTTTCAGTTGGTCTTGGCTGCCAATCCTTGCCCGTGCGGATTGGCCGATACGCCGGGCGCGAACTGCCGCTGTGCGCCGATGGCGGTGCGCCGCTACGCCTCGCGGGTGTCGGGTCCGATCCTGGATCGGATCGATATTCACCAGCGGGTACGTCCGGTGCGGGCCGGAATCCTGGGCGGTGAAGTGTCCGGGGACTCCAGCGCTGTGGTGGCTCAGCGGGTGTTGGCTGCCCGAGAGCGTCAACACCATCGACTGGCTGAGCTGGGTTGGCGGACCAATGCTGAAGTGCCGGGGGTGGTGCTGCGCAAGAAGTTGCCACAGCCCGATGGCATAGAACGCCTCACGCAAGCGCTGGCCACCGGGCAGCTCTCGGCACGCGGCGTCGACAAGGTACTTCGGCTCGCCTGGACAATTGCCGATCTCGCCGGCGCCGATCGACCAGGCCTGGATCACCTCCACACTGCACTGGCGATGCGCCGCGGTGAGGACCTTGCGCGAGGATCACTGTGATGACCGAAAGACTGGCCCGCCTGTGCCTGGCAGCGGTCGCCGAGCCCGGACACCCGGCACTGAGTGAAGCACTGACCGAGTTCGACGCTGAGGAGGTGTGGGCCGGACTCCTGGATTCTGATGCCGGGTCGGGAATCGCGGCCCGTGCCCGGCGGCTCGATCCCGAGCAGTTGGTAGCGCGGACTCGCGAAACCGGTCAGCGATTCGTCATGCCGGGAGATCCGGAATGGCCGCAATTCCTCAGCGAGCTCGACCACTGCGAGAGCGTTCACCAGTTGGCAGGGGTCCCCATCGGCCTGTGGGTACGGGGTCGCGCCGAACTGGCCGCACTGACCAACACGTCGGTGGCCATCGTCGGATCGCGGGCGGCCTCGGCCTACGGTGAACACGTCGCCGCAGACCTGAGCGTCGAACTGTCGGAGGCCGGATGGACGGTCATCTCCGGCGGTGCCTACGGAATCGACGCCGCGGCCCATCGCGGTGCGCTGGCAGGAAGAACTCCCACAGTGGCCGTACTGGCCGGCGGGTTGGACCAGCCCTATCCCGGCGGCCATCGCTCCCTTTTCGAGCGAATCGTGGAGAAGGGCTTGTTGGTGAGCGAACTGCCACCGGGGGAGCACCCCACGCGGGTTCGCTTCCTGGCGCGAAATCGACTGATCGCCGCGTTGAGCAAGGGGACGGTGCTGGTGGAGGCTGCGGCACGCTCCGGGGCCCGGAACACTGTGTCGTGGGCGAGCGCACTGCATCGTCCGGTGATGGCGGTGCCCGGATCGATCACCAGTGCCACCTCGGTGACGCCGCATCGGCTTATCCGGGAGGCCGAGGCTGTCCTGGTGACCGGCGGTGCCGAGGTTCTGGAAATGGTCGCACCGATCAAACCCTTGGCCCGGGGAAGGGCCACCGCGACCCGGCGCACTGACTCGCTCTCCCCTGAGGAACTGCGCGTCTTCGAGATGGTTCCCGGGCGCGGAAGCGTGTCGGTCGGTGACCTCGCCGTGCGTGCCGCGCTGCCCCTCCCGGCGTGCCTGGCGGCTCTAAACCGGCTCGCCGAGGAGGACTTCCTGCGGCAGGACCGCAACGGCTCCTGGCGGCTGCCTCCCCGCGAGCCGCAGTGACCGCATCGGCCCACAGTTGTAGCCCATCTGGGGACTTTTGAGGCCTCAGGAGGCGTCCTAGTCTGAAAGGGACACAGGGGGGAGCAGCCGCTGTTCGCGCGAGCCGAGATCGGTGGATAGCGACTGACCTGGTTCACATCATCGCTACGTCGAGGGGCGGCAGAGACACCAGTCTCACCGCCCCTCGTCTGTGTTCGCAGAGCGATGGTGAACGGCCCCCTGCGCGGGTCGTCACACGGCCCTGCGCCGCAGGGCCTGGACGCCTTCGAATCCGCAACACTTCGTTTGCGTAAATCGTAGTGAGACGGCGGTTCGGCAGTCATCGAGATTGTCTCAAAACATACGTGAAAGTACGCAGAAGATGCCCCCCGGGGTGTAGCCTGACGGTGTTGGAGCAAAGCGGCTCCGACAGAACTAGGAGTTACAGGCAATGTCAGCGTCCGTAGAAGAACTCAAGGCTCTCGAGTCTCCTGTTGTTGTTGATGCCCGAGGCGTCTCCTGCCCGGGCCCCATCCTGGCGGCGAAGAAGCAGATCAGCGGCGTTCCGGTCGGCAATGTGATGCAAGTCCTCGCCACCGATTCCGGTACCCTGAAGGATATTCCGGCCTGGTGCAAGAAGATGGGTCACGAATACCTCGGATCCTTTGAAGAAGCCGGTTCCATCAACCTGTTCCTGCGCAAGGCGAAGTAAGCGATGGCGCCCGCAGCAGATGCAGGCGTAACCAACCCACGGATCCTGGTCTTCTCCACGATCAACATCTCCGATCCCGGCATCGACCTGGCTGGCAGTCGGCATCTGGAGTACCCGGCATCGGTCCAAACCATGGCTGTGCCATGCAGTAGTGGACTCAAGCCCGCGTGGTTGGTATACGCCCTTGACAAGGGATTCGACGGGGTCTTCGTGGCCTCGGATGGCGAAGAGTGCTCCTACCTGCCGGACTGCGCGGAACGAACCGCGAAGATCATCTCGCAGGCCCAGGAAATGATGGCGGCGCGGAATATCTCACCGTCTCGACTCAAAATGGCGGCGGTCTGCTCGGTCTGTGCAGAGCCTTTCGCTAACTACATGCGTGAATTTGCCGAAACCCTCAAGGCTCTCGGCGCCAATACCTCCGCGGCCTGACCGGCTCGCGCGGAGCAACCCTGAAAGCTGGTGACAGCGATGTCCAAAAAGACCATCATTGTATTCAGTGGAGAGTATGACCGTCTGATGGCGGCCTTCATTATCGCTAATGGCGCAGCCGCAATGGATGATGAAGTCACAATGTTCTTCACTTTCTGGGGCCTCTCGGCCCTTCGCAAAGACGGAAAGCCTGCGGCTGTTGAAAAGAAGACCAGCACGCTTCAGAAGATGTTCGGTGGAATGCTGCCGAAGAACGCCGAAAAAATGCCTTTGTCGAAGTTCAACTTCGCGGGCGCCGGGCGCGGAATGATGAAGAAGGTCATGAAGGATGAGAACGTCATGACTGTTGCGGAATTGATCGAGACCGCCCAGGAGCAGGGCATCAAGATGATCGCCTGCACCATGTCCATGGACGTGTTGGGCATCGCCAAGGAAGAGCTCATCGACGGCATCGAGTACGCCGGCGTGGCCACCTACCTGGGTGAGGCCGACGAGTCGAACGTCAATCTGTTCATCTAATCGGGCGTTCCCGCCCTCATTTCCAAGGAGACCGTGATGGACTACGACGTCCTAGTGGTGGGCAGCGGCATTGGCGGCATGGAGTCGTCGATCAAGCTGGCCGACATGGGCTACCAGGTGTTACTGGTGGAGAAGGAAGCCAGCGTCGGCGGCCGGATGATCTTGCTGAGCAAGGTTTTCCCGACCCTGGACTGCGCCTCGTGTATCTCGGGGCCGAAAATGTCGACCACCATTAACCACCCGAACATCAAGACCCTCACCTACAGCGAGGTCGAGAACATCAGCAGAAATGCTGATGGCACCTTCGCGGTTTCGGTGAATGAGAAAGCCAAGTTTGTTGACTGGTCCGCCTGCACCGGGTGCGACGTTTGTCAGAATGAATGCACAGTGGCTGTGCCCGACCAGTTCAACGCCGATTTGGCTCCGCGACGAGCGGCCTACATTCCCTTCCCGCAGGCAGTGCCGAAGAAGGCTGTGTTGGATCGCACCGGAACCTCACCGTGCATCGCGGCCTGCCCGGCAGGCATCAAAGCGCATGGCTATGTCTCCTTGGCCCGCACCGGCAAGTACGAGGAGGCCTTCCAGCTCAACCTCGACATCACGCCATTGGTCGGAACACTGGGCCGTGCCTGTTACGCACCGTGCGAGAACGGCTGTACTCGCGGACAGGTGGAGGGCACTGTGCCGATTCGCCTGATCAAGCGGTTCGTGGCCGACGACCATTACGCCAAAGGTGAAGGTCCCGGCGTCACCGTCGCGGCTGCGACGGGCAAGGCCGTGGCTGTTGTCGGGTCCGGACCCGCCGGGCTGACCGCTGCCTGGCGATTGGCTCGCGAGGGCCACAAGGTGACCATCTTCGAGGCGGCCGAGACCCCCGGTGGACAGGCCCGGCACGGTATTCCTGCTTTCCGGTTGCCGAAGGACGTTGTCGATGCCGACATCGCCAACCTCACCGCGATCGGCGTGGAGATCGTCTGCAACTCTGCGATCGACGATCTTCAGAAGTTGAAGGATCAGGGCTTCGATGCCGTGGTTCTGGCCACGGGTACCAGCCGTCAGCTTCGGTTGGAGGTGCCGGGTTCGGATGCTGAGGGTGTCATCGCCGGTTTGCCGTTCCTGAAGGATGCCGCGAATGATCGCCCGCTGGATCTGTCCGGCAAGCAGGTTGTGGTGGTGGGCGGCGATGTGGTCGCCACCAATGCCGCCCGCACCGCCCTGCGTATGGGGGCCGCCAGTGCCACCGTGATCGCTGAGCCGGCCAAGCCCGGCGGTTTGGCCGCCCACGAAGTGGAGTACACCGAGGCCGAGGCCGAGGGTGTGGTCTTCGTGTTGGCCACCCGCGTGACTGAAGTACTCACCGCCAACGGGTCGGTTCGCGCCGTGGCCGGTGAGCAGATCCTGCCCCCGGTCAAGGATGGCGAAGCGGCTCCGGCGCAGGCACCGGTCGTCAGCGAATACCCCGCCGATGTGGTGATCACCTGCATGGGTCTGGAACCTGACGAGACCGTGTTCGCTGAGTTGGGAGGCGTGGCAAAAGGCCGCGTACAGACCAACCGCAAGACGATGCAGACCAAGTCTGCGTGGCTGTTCGGCGCCGGTGATGTCGCCACCGGGTTGTCCACGGTGACCCGTGCTGTCGGTTCGGGTAGCCGGGCCGCCTACATGGTGAATCGGTTCCTGGCAGGGGAGTCTTTGGACGGTTTCGATCAGGACTCCAAGCTGTCGACGACCAAACACCGCGATGTGTTGGGACGACACAGCCGCATCACTCACCGCGACCAGGTCGTCGGCGAGGTGAATCTGGTGGCCACGGCCGGCGACTTCGGCGAAATCGAATCGCCGCTGGCCGAGGAAGCCATGCGGGCCGGTGCCGGGTCCTGCCTTGACTGCGGTGTTTGCTCGGAATGCCAGGAGTGTGCGAAGAAGTGCCCGGCCTTCGCGATCGACTTCAGCCAGCGCGACACGACCACCAAGGTCGAAGTCGGTGCGGTGGTGGTCTCCACCGGTCACAAGCTGTTCGCAGCCGATCTCAAGCCCGAATACGGCTTCGGTAGTTATCCGAATGTGATCACGGCGATGCAGATGGATCGGTTGCTGGCGCCCACGCGTCCGTTCAACACGGTGCTGCGGCCTTCGGACGGCAAGGAACCCGAGCGAATCGCGTACATCTCCTGTACCGGATCCCGGGACAAGACTGTCGGCAACCCGCTGTGCTCGAAGTTCTGCTGCATGTACTCCATCAAGCAGAACCAGCTCATCATGGGTGCCCTGCCATTGGCTGACGTGACCATGCACTACATGGACATGCGAGCCGCCGGAAAGCGGTACGAGGAGTTCTACACCCAAGCCCAGGACATGGGCGCGCAGTACATCAAGGGTCGGGTCTCCAAGATCACCGAAGAACCCAATGGTGACCTGCTGGTGCGCTATGAGGACATCGATGGCGACGGCAGCATCGTCGAGGCCAGCTATGACCTCGTGGTGTTGGCGGTCGGTATCCAGCCCAACCGGGATGTCGAGAAGCTGTTCGGCGACACTCCGCTGGGGCTCGACGAGTACTACTACGTGGCCGAGCCCAGCTCGGAGATCAGTCCAGGACAGACCGACATTCCCGGAGTGTTCGTGGCTGGAACCTCGGCAGGAGCCAAGGACATCGTGGACACCATCCTGCACGCCGGCGCCGCCGTCGCCCAGGTGGCTGCCCACTTGGAACACCAACACTTCGCAGAACAGGAGGCGCTGGTATGAGCGAGCCAGAGGCCACACAGGCCACCCCCGAGCCCGCCAAGCACGACAAGACGGCTCCGGAGGATCGACGCATCGGTGTCTACATCTGTCACTGCGGCGGCAATATCTCCGACTATGTGGATGTCGAAGCCGTTCGCGATGCGCTGGCCGACGAACCGAACGTCGTGATCAGCGATGATCCGATCTTCGCCTGCTCTGACGGCACGCAACAGGACATGATTCAGGCGATCAAGGCCAACGGACTGGACGGTCTGGTGGTGGCCTCGTGCTCACCCAAGCTGCACCAGACGACCTTCCGGAATGTGTCCAAGCGGGCCGACATGAACCCCTACGCCTACACGCAGGTCAATGTGCGCGAGCAGGCCTCTTGGGTGCACCAGCACGACAAGGCCGGAGCTACGGAGAAGGTCATCGGCCTGGTGCGTTCGGGTGTGGCGAAGAGTCGGTTGTCCGATGAGTTGGTGCCGCTGCGGGTCAACACGGTGCCGCGCACCCTGGTCATCGGAGGCGGCATTGCCGGCCTGCGCGCCGCGAAGGGTCTGGCCGACCTGGGCATCGATGCAATCCTGATCGAGCGACAGCCCGAGTTGGGCGGCTGGGTCGGCAAGCTGGGCGCCATGTTCCCCCACGAGGACTCCGGTAAGGAACAGGTCGCCACCTTGATCGATGAGGTCAAGGACCGTCGTGATGTGACGATCTACACCGCCGCTGAACTGACCAGCAAAGCCGGCAGTTTCGGCAACTATGAGGTGGAGATCACGCTGCATCGCGAGGGTGGGGACAAGGTACTCAACCTGGAAGTCGGCTCGATCATCGTCGCCACCGGGTTCGACTCCTACAACCCCGACGACGGCGAGTACGGCTACGGCATGGATGGTGTGGTGACGCTGCCACAGTTCAAGGAACTGGTGGACGCAACCGGATCGGGCACGCTGAGCTACGACGGCCGTCCGGTGCGGTCGGTGGCCTACATCTACTGTGTGGGCTCTCGGCAGGAGGCCGGCGGTAACGAGTACTGCTCGAAGTACTGCTGCACGGCAGCGATCCACACCTCCTCGCTGGTCAGTTCGCTGGATCCGGGCATTCGCCAGTATCACCTCTACCGTGACATTCGGGCCTATGGTCGCAACGAACTGACCTACAACGAGTCCCGGGAAGCTGGGTCGGTCTATGTGAAGTTCGACCCTGACACCCCTCCCGAAGTCGCCAAGCTGGATTCCGGCGTCCTCGGAGTGACGGTGACCGACCTGCTCACCGGCCATGCCGAGCTCACGCTCCCGGTGGACCTGGTGGTGTTGGTGACCGGCATGGTGCCGCGAGAGAACAAGACCCTGATCGACCTGCTGAAGCTGCCGCTGGGCAGTGACGGCTTCTTCAATGAGATCCACCCGAAGCTGCGCCCGGTCGAGAC
>DMIX01000149.1 GCA_003451975.1 Propionibacteriaceae bacterium | reverse complement strand
CGGGGCAGCTGGGGAACGGCTCGAACACGACATCGACCCTTGCGGTCCAAGTCAGCAACGGCACCATGACCAACTCCGGGGTATCGACGATCACCGCCGGCGGCGCGCATACCTGTGCTCTGAGATCGAGTCGTGCCTACTGTTGGGGGAGTGATTCGTCCGGGCAGCTGGGCAACAACAACGCCAAGACCAACGTCAACACACCGGCCACGGTATCGAATCTCACCAGTGTGACGGACATCTCTGCTGGCGGCTCCCACACCTGCGCCGTCAACTCCGGCCAGGCGTATTGCTGGGGCGAGAACTCTGATGGCCAACTGGGTCTCGGCACCACTGCGGATGCCACTACCGCGGCAGCGGTCAGCGCCTCCGGCGCGTTGAATTCGGCCAGCGTGACCTCAATCTCTGCCGGAACGACGCACAGCTGTCTGGTTGCGGACGGCAACGCCTACTGCTTCGGCAACGCGACCCAGGACGATCGATTGGGGCTGGGCGGCAGCTCCAGCGTGGACATCACCGTCCCGACGCAGGTTTACCAGGGCGCTCGCTGTGCGGCCGACCAAACCCTGCTGGGCAATGGCACCTGCTCGCTGGCCGCCGGCACCACCTACTACTACCGGGTGACGTTCAGCCTGGACGGCAAGACCACGACCGCCGGTAACTGGGTCGGCTTGGCGACCGGGCCCTAGGATGTGCCCGCGATGACACCCACGACTCCTAGAGCTGAGGACCACACTCGACGCCGCAAGGTGGCCGCGCTGCTGTCCTCGGGCCTGGTAGTCGGAATCGGGACCGCAGCCAGTCTGGCCGGTTGGAACACCGAGGAGTACGCCTCGGCTCAGTTCTCACCGGGAACCACGTCCTCGGCGATTCCGACCACGAGCGGCACCGACCCGGCACGCAGCCCGCAGGCCGGTCTGCCCACCTCACTGCCGGTGCCTATCCCAACCGCCACCACGAATGCACCGACCCCCACGACCGCACCGCCGATTCCGGTGCCGACCGAGATCACCTCGCCGCCGTCGCCACCGCCGCTGCCGCCGCCCGCCGGCACCTTCGTATTGACGGGGAGCACTGATGGTGTCAGCTACCGAAACAATGCCACGGCCAGCTCGGCGGCGATGCTCGCCTTCTCCGAGCGCGCCTCGCGCCTGAGTCCAGGAGAGGGCGTAGCCGCGCCCTTCGCCTTGCGCTTGAGCCAGGTCGGGGAGAATGTGGGAACAGTCACGATGGTGACGACCGTCACCGGAAGCGGCAGCCATCTCAGCTACGGCCTGTTCACGACCGCCAGCTTCGGCTGTCGGATGAACACCGCCACCACCAGCACCTTGATCTCTTCGGGAACACCCCTGGCAGGTACGGCGACATCGACCACTGTGGCCATGCCTCTGCCCGACCAGGGGAGTACCGAGGGTGCACCGATCTACCTGTGTATCAAGGTGCGAGCCGACCACTCGCTGGTACCCGGCAGCAAGCATCAGGCCGGTTGGGTCTTTCGCGCCGACGCAGACTGAGTCGACCTGGTCGACCTCGGCGAATCCGCCTGACGCGAGCCAGTCACCTAGGGCGTGGCCTTGCTTCGCTCGCAGGGGAGCGACCGGCGCCGGATGGCTATCCCTGCTGGGCGGCGGCGCGTGCTGCCGCCGGGAGGGCAGCGACGGCCTGCTCCAACACGCGGTCGTCGTGGGCGGACGAGAGGAACCATGCTTCGAAGGCCGACGGTGGTAGCGCGATGCCGGAGTCCAACAGCGAATGGAAGAAGGCTCGATAGGCGGCGGTGTTCTGGGTCTGAGCGTCCGCGAAATTCCGCACCGGATGGTCGACGTTGAAGAAAACCGAGAACAGCGAACCGGCAGTCTGCAGTTGATGGGTCACACCGGCGCCGTTCAGCGCGTCCACGACGGCGCCTTGAAGTGCGGCCGAAGCGGCATCGATGCGCTCGTAGACCGCTGCATCGGCGAGTTTGAGCGTCGCAATGCCGGCAGCGGTGGCCAGCGGGTTACCCGACAGTGTGCCGGCCTGATAGACCGGTCCGACCGGTGCCAGCAACTCCATGACGTCGGCTCGCCCACCGAGGGCTGCCAGCGGCATGCCGCCACCGACCACCTTGCCGAAGGTGAACAGGTCCGGGCTGATCGTTCGGCCCTCAAGCCCCCACCAGCCCGCCGCTGAAACGCGGAAACCGACGAGGACCTCGTCATAGATCAGCAGGGCGCCATGGGCGCGGGTGAGTTCGCGCAGCAGCGCATTGAAGCCCGGCTCGGGCGGCACGATGCCCATGTTTGCCGCCGCCGGCTCGGTGATCACAGCCGCGATTCGATCGCCCAGTTCGGCAAAGACGGCGGTGATCGCCTCAGCATCGTTGTAGGGAACCACGACGGTCTGCGCGGCGATGGGTTCGGGAATACCAGCCGAACCCGGCAATCCTGCGGTTGCGATGCCCGAACCGGCCGCGACCAGCAGTCCGTCGGAATGGCCGTGGTAGCAGCCGGCGAACTTGACCAACAGGTCGCGTCCGGTGGCTCCGCGGGCGAGCCGGATGGCGGTCATGGTGGCCTCGGTGCCGGTGGATACCAGGCGTACGCGCTCGGCCAACGGCACCCGCAGTTGGATCAGTTCGGCGAGTTCGGCCTCAGCCTCGGTCGGGGCGCCGAAGGACAGACCCTTGCCTGCGGCGGCGCGGACGGCGGTGACTACTTGGGGGTGCGCGTGACCCAACAGTGCCGGGCCCCAGGAACCGACGAGATCCAGGTACTGACGGTCGTCGACGTCGTAGACGTAGGCACCCTCAGCGTGGTCGATGAAGCGCGGCGTACCGCCGACCGATCCAAAGGCGCGTACCGGTGAATCCACACCTCCGGGAATCACCTGGCAGGCGCGGGCGAAGGCTGTGTCGTTGCTAGTCATGCCCAGACCCCCGCCAGCTCAAGTGCTGCGTAGCTGAGCACGATGTCAGCTCCGGCCCGCACGATGGAGGTAACCGCTTCGGCCAGTGCGGCGTCTCGATCGATCCAGCCGCGTTCGGCGGCGGCGGCAATCATCGCGTATTCGCCGGAGACTTGATAGGCCGCGACGGGAACCTGACTGGCTTCGGCGACCTCGGCGAGCACATCCAGATAGTGGCTTGCCGGCTTCACCATGAGGATGTCGGCGCCCTCGAATTCATCAAGGCTGGCCTCCAAGCGTCCCTCCCGCCGATTCGCCGGGTCCTGTTGATAGGTACGTCGGTCGCCGTGCAGCGTGGAACCGACCGCCTCGCGGAAGGGGCCGTAGAACGCCGAGGCGTATTTCGCTGAGTAAGCCACGATCCCGGTGTCGGTGAAGCCGGCCATATCGAGGGCATCACGGATCGCCATCACCTGGCCGTCCATCATGCCCGAGGGTGCGACGAAATCGGCTCCTGCGGCAGCCTGGCTGACGGCCTGTTCGGCGTACAACTCCAGCGTGGCGTCGTTGTCGACCACTCCGGTGTCGTCGAGCACACCGCAGTGACCGTGGTCGGTGAACTCATCCAGGCAGGTGTCGGCGATGATCACCGTGTCGTCGCCCACCTCGGCCTTCACAGCGGCGAGCGCCCGATTCAGGATGCCGTCGGGGGAGTAGCCGGCCGAGCCGTGATGATCCTTGTCCTCGGGGGTGGGCACACCGAACAGCGCGATGCCGCCCAGACCTGCTGCGACCACGCGGTTCGCCTCGGCACGCACCGAGTCGAGAGTGTGCTGAACCACACCGGGAAGGGAACTGATGTCGCGGGGTGCGCTCAGGCCGTCGGCGACGAACACCGGCAGAATGAGTTGGGAGGAATGGACTCTGGTTTCGGCGACCAGCCGACGAATGGCAGGGGTGCGACGAAGCCGTCGGGGACGACGGGTGATCAAGGACATACCGATGTGCTCCTCAGTTTTGCTACCCGCCATTGTGAACCACTTCGACGACTCGTTGCGCTTTGGCATGCCTGGACGTTCATGTGCCGGATGCTTGGCAGTGCCACTATGGAGGTATGAAGCGAAGTGCACGCGACATCGAGTGTTGGCTCACCGACATGGACGGCGTCCTGGTCCACGAGAATCAACCGATTCCTGGCGCCGTCGAATTGCTGAATCGGTGGGTGGACACCTCCCGTCGATTCTTGGTGCTGACCAATAACTCGATCTACACCCCACGCGACTTGTCGGCCCGGCTGGCGAGATCCGGATTGAATGTGCCGGAGGAGAATCTGTGGACCTCCGCGCTGGCCACGGCGGCTTTCCTCGGAGGTCAACCAGGGGAGAAGACGGCCTTCGTGATCGGCGAAGCGGGACTGACCACCGCCTTGCACGAGGCCGGCTTCGTGATGACCGAGACAGATCCGGCCTACGTGGTGATGGGCGAGACGCGCAACTACTCCTTCGAAGCCATCACCAAGGCGATCCGGTTGATCAACAATGGGGCGCGTTTCATCGTGACCAACCCTGACACCACCGGGCCCTCGGCGGATGGGCCGCTCCCGGCAACCGGTGCGGTGGCCGCCCTGGTGACCTCGGCGACAAACCGTCAGCCCTACATCGTGGGCAAGCCCAATCCGATGATGTTCCGCTCAGCGATGAATCGGATCGAAGCGCACTCCGAAACCACCGCCATGATCGGTGACCGCATGGACACCGACATCGTTGCCGGTATGGAGGCCGGATTGTTCACAGTGCTGGTGATGTCGGGGGTGACCCAGCCTGGAGACATCGAGACCTTCCCCTATCGGCCTTCGCAGGTGCTGAACTCGGTGGCCGATCTGGTGCCGGAGATCTAGGCCTCGGCGACGAGGGCCTCGAAGATCGCAGCCACCAGGCTGTCGGTCACCGGACGCAGCGCCACCCGGGTGACGTTCAGCCCGGCCGCGCGGGCGGCGTCGGCCGATGACTCCCCGATAGCCACCACTGCGGGCCCCGGCACGCCGCAGGAAGCCGCAGCGGACGCGGCGACTGAGCCGGCAGTCACGACGAATGCGTCGTAGCGCTGTTCACGCCAGGCCGACACGACCGACGCCGGAATCTCGTTGGGCACGGTGCGATACACCGGCACTGGTTCGACCTGCCAGCCCAAGGCGGCCAGCCCTGCGGCCGGTTCGGTGGAGGCGGCTTGGGCCCCCGGCAGCAGAATGCGTCCCTGGCCTGCGGAGAACATCTTGACCAGCGCTGCGCCGCCACCGGGGTAGGCGATCAGGTCGGGAGTGATTCCGGCACGGGTCAACGCGCCGGCTGTGGCCGGTCCGACGGCGGCGATCTGACCGTCGCCGAAGCGTGTCGGCAGGTGCCAGCCGGCTTCCAGGAGTATTCGCACAGTCGCCGGTGAGCTGATCACCAGCCACCTCCAGGGCTGGGTGAGCACCTGCTCGAGGTCAGTCAGTGGCAGGGGCTCCTGGCGGGTGAAGTCGACCTCGGTAAGCAGGGCGCCGGCAGCTTCCAATGCCCTGGCCAGTCCAGCCGGGGCGCGGGTGGGAAGCAGGATCTGTCGACCGTCCAACGGCTTGTGTTTCGTAGCGCCGAGGTTGACCACCGTCGCCGCGCCCTGTCCCAGCAGGTCGGAGACCACAAGGTCGGCCACGGTGCTGGCGCCACGCTCGTCGGCAGCGGCTGTGGCCTGCGCAGTGAGGCGCAGCGAGCCGTCCTCGGTGACCACGACCGCGTTCAACTGGCCATGGTCACCGTTCACCGTGGCGTATGCGGCGACGGGAGCGGCGCAGCCTGCTTGCAGCCCGGCCAACACCCCCCGTTCAGCCAGTGCAGCCCAGCGAGAGGCAGGATCGTCCAGCTCGGCCAGCGCGGCACGTACGGCGTCGTCGTCGCTGCGGCACTCCAAAGCCAGCGCGCCCTGCGAGGGTGCGGGCAGGAAGACGGCGGGATCGAAACGTTCGCTGATGTGCTCGGCGAGCCCGATGCGTCGTAGCCCGGCGGCGGCCAGGATCACGGCATCCAGGTCGGTGCCCGCTCGGGCGAGCCGGGTTTCCACATTTCCGCGGATCTCCACCACCGACAGGTCCGGACGCATCGCCCGCAATTGGGCGGCTCGCCGCGGCGAGCCGGTCCCGACGCTGGCTCCGGGTGGTAGCTCGGCCAGACTACGGCCACCGGAACTGCACAGGGCGTCGACGGGATCTTCTCGGGTGGGTACGGCAGCGAGAACCAAGCCGGGTTCGGCGGCGGTGGGGAGGTCTTTGAAGGAATGCACCGCGAAATCCGCACGCCCGTCGAGGACTGCGGCACGCACGGCACCGACGAAGACTCCGGCCCCGCCCATCGAGGTCAGGGGGGCGGTGGAGACGTCGCCGTGGGTGGTGATGCGGACGAGTTCGACGTCATGCCCGAGGGCTCGCAGTGCCTCGGCTACGTGGCTGGATTGACCCCACGCCAAGGCCGACCCGCGGGTTGCCAGGCGAAGTTGCATCATGCCTCCATCACTTGGGATTCAACGTGGCAGGACGGCACGACTGGTGCTTGGTTACGGGGATTGAGGCAACAATCACCGTGACACGGATCGCCGATCGAGGTCGGAACCGGCCCCTGGCGAAGCGCATCGGCGATACGTCCGGCCAGGTCGTTGACGAAGCGGGGATGAACACCGACGGTCGGGGTCCGAATAAGCCGCATTCCGTGCGCCTGCGCGGTCTGCATCGCCTGGGTATCGAGATCCCAAATCACTTCCATGTGATCGGACAGGAACCCGATCGGCACCAGCACCACGGCGGTGATGCCCTGATGCCCCAGATCGACCAAGGCGTCATTCACATCGGGCTCCAGCCAGGGCACCTGTGGTGGCCCGGAGCGTGACTGAAACACCAGATCCCACGGCTTCGATACTCCGGTGGCGGCGGCCAACGCTGCACTGACCGCCGCGGCCACGGCCCGATGCTGGGCGACATAGGCATCACCGGCGGTGCCAGCGCTGCGGGCCAGCGACAGTGGTACCGAATGCGTGGTGAAGACCAGCCGAGTGGTGTCAGCCGAGATGTCCAGGTCGGCCGGCAGCGCAGCGACCAGCAACGCAGCGATGGCTGCGGCGAACCCGGGCAGATCGAAATAGGGCGGCAGCTTGTGGATGACGACCTCGACATCGCAGCCCTGCTGGGCAGCGGCGAGATCCTCCCGGTACTGCCGACAACCGGAATAGCCGCTGTAGGCCGACGTGGCCACCGCGAGGATGCGACGCCGGCCCTGGGTTGCGAGTTCGGTGAGCACCTCAGCCACGAAGGGTGCGGAATTCCGATTCGCCAGCACCACCGGGACGGTCTCGCCGAGCAGTCCCTGCAAGGCGTTGTCCAGGGCGTCGCGCAGCGTCCGGTTCTGGGCGTTGATCGGGCTGACGCCACCCATCGTGAAGTAGTGCTCGCCGACCTCGATCAGACGTTCCCGCGGAATGCCACGGCCAGCCGTCACCCGCTCCAGGAAGGGCACGACTTCAGCTGTGCCTTCGGGGCCGCCGAAGCCGAGCAGCATCACAGCGTCGTAGCCGAGAGTCATGATCCCAGCTCCGCGCGGGTCAGCGCACCGGTCAGCGCCAGGGTGGCCTGTCGACGTCCGTCGGCGACACAATCGGGGACGCCGACCCCGCGCAACGGAGAGCCCGCCACGCGCCAGGCGGGTAGCTGCGCCAGGGCCGCTTCGACGGTGGCCACGCGATCACGATGACCCACGGTGTACTTCGGCATCACCGACGGCCACCGGGAGACGCGCACCTGCTGTGGTGGCTTGGTCGCCTTCAGCACCGCACTGACGTGGGCGGTTACTGCCCCGACGAGTTCGTCATCGGGGGCGTCGGCGATCGCGCCAAGGCGTCCGGGAACGAAGGCGCGGATCAACACCTGTGTAGCGGGTGCGCGTCCAGCCCACTTGGCCGACGACACCGTGACGCCGCTGATGGGTGCCGCCTCGGCCTCCAACCAGCCGTGGGTGGTCACCGGATCGGGAAAGGCATCGGTGGGGTAGACCAGATTCACCACTGTGGAGGTGGCCAGCGGAATATCGGCCAGTGCTGCGCGTGCCCGCGGTGCCGCAGTGCCGAGAAGTTGAGCGGCCGCCGGCAATCCGCAGGCCAACACGACTGCATCGAAAGACTCTGGTCCCGCTGCGAAGGTGGCTTCGACCCCGCCGGCTGCGGTGGCGGCCAGGCTCTGCACGGTGGTGCCGATCCTGATTTCGACGCCGTCGCGGCTCAACTGTTCGCTCAGCGCGTCGATGAGGCTGCCCAGTCCGTGGCGCAGTGTTCGGAATGGCGAGTTCGCGCCGGGCGTGTTGCGCTTGCGACGCCCGGCCGCCAGCGAGGCCATCATGAGGCTTCGGTGGGCCTTCTCGTCAGCCCGAAGCGAGGGCAATACCGCATCCAGGCTGAGTTCGTCGACGCTGGCACCATAAATGCCACCGACCATGGGGTCGGCGAAGCGTCGCACGATGCCCTTACCGAGCCGCGCGGCGAGGAAGCTGCCGATGGTGACGTCCTTGCCCTCGCGTAGTTGGCGGGGCAGCACCAGATCCCAACCGGCCCGCAGCTTGTCGGTCGGCGTGAGAATCGGTGTGGTCACGAAGGGCCACAGCTTCGTGGGCAGAACCATGCCCATGCCTGCGGGTAGCGGATGCAGCCGTCCTCGCGAGCGAAGAAAGACGGTTCGGGTGCCGCTGACCGAGATCACGTCATCGCCCAGTCCCAGTTCGTCGATCAACTGCAGTGCCGCGGGCCGATAGGCCACGAAGGAGTCCGGGCCGTGCTCGATGAGCAGCTCGTCGACCTGCTCGGTGCGCAGTTTGCCGCCCAGTGTGGCTTCGGATTCGACCACCACGACCTGTGCGGGCGGCGCTCCGTCCCGAGGACGGCTGGCCTCCCAGGCCGCAGCCAGTCCGGTGATACCACCACCGACGACTAGGAGTCTCACGAAGAGTGCCCCGCGGCAGGCTGGTAGGGGCACAGCGGATCGGTCTCCAGTGGATCCCCGGTCCAGGCATAGGCCCGGGCGCGAGAACCGCCGCACCAGGTGTTGAACTCGCAGACTCCGCAGCGGCCGGTGAAGCTGCTGGGTTCGCGCAGCGAACGCATCAGTTCGGTGTCGCGGTACAGCGTGACCAAGGAGGTGTCCTTGACATTGCCGATCTCGATCGGCAGGAAGCCCGACGGGCAGACATCGCCGAGGTTGGAGATGAACACAATGCCGTTGCCGTCGCGAATACCGAAGCCGCGAGACATCGGCCCGGCTTCGATCTCGGCCCGCGATTTACCGGCCCGCAGCATCGGGGTCGTGATGAGGCGTCGGTAGTGCATGGCCTCGGTGGTCTTCACTCGGAAAGGCGCCTCGCGATTGGTGCGGGCGGCCCACAACAGCCAATGCTCGGCATCGCCGGGGGAGAGCTCGACCAGTTCGCTGCCGCGCCCGATGGAGATCAGGAAGAACAAGCTCCACTGCATCAGGGTGTGCTGACTCAAGACCTCGTACACCGCTGGCAGGTCGGTGGCGGTGGTCTCGGTGACCAGGGTGTTCACTTGCACCGGGAGGCCGGCTTCGGCGGCATGGTCCAAGGCGGTGAGAGTGGCGTCGAAGGTTCCCGGCACCATCCGGATGCCGTCGTGGTACTCAGCATTCGAGGCATCCAGCGACAACGAGATGGCCTGGATGCCGATCTCCTTCATCCAGAAGATCTTCTCCTTGGTGAGCAGCGGCGTCACAGCCGGCGCGAGTGAGACTCCGATACCGCGGGAGGTGGCTGCCGCCACAAGTTCGGCGAGATCGGTCCGCTTGAGCGGATCGCCGCCGGTCATCACCAGGTGGGGCAGCGGTTCGCCGTCGGCACTGAAGCCGAGGATGTCGTCCAGGACGGCGATGGCCTGCTCGGTGGTCAACTCACCGGCGGCCGGCTCCGGCATTGCAGTGGCCCGGCAGTGACGGCAGGCCAGGCCGCAGGCGTTGGTCAACTCCCAGTAGATGATCATGGGTGCGCGGTCGTAGGCCCAATCTGCATTGGGGCGTACCGAACCGATGCCAGCGGCGTGAGTGGTGGTCATGTCAGGGGGCTCCTAGTCGTTCCGAGGCGGAAGCGAGTGGACGAGTTGGACGACGGTGGTGAGGACGTCCGGATCAGTTTCGGGGGGCACTCCGTGGCCGAGGTTGAAGACGTGCCCGGGTGCGGAATCGCCCTGGGCGCAGATGTGGCCCACTGCCGCAGAGAGTTGTTCGGCTGGGGCCGACAGCAGCGTCGGATCAAGGTTGCCCTGCAGCGGCACGTCGCCACCGAGTAGGGCATTGGCCTCGCGCAGCGAGATGTCGGAGGCTACTCCGACCACATCGGCGCCGGCGGCGTAGAGATTCGGCAGCAGGCTCTTGGTGGCGGTGCCGAAATGCACCCTGGGGACGCCCAGATCGGCGATGCCGTCAAAGACCGCCTCGGAGTGAGGCTGCACAGCACGCTCGTACTCCTCGACCTGCAGCCGCCCGACCCAGGAGTCGAACAACTGCAGCGCGCTGGCGCCGGCCTCGGCCTGGGCCCGCAGAAACGCCGTCGTGGTGCGAGCTACCCAGGCCAGGAGCTTCTGCCAGGTGTCGGGATCCTCGGCGAGCAGTGCTCGCGTCGCGGGCAGTTCCCGGTTGGGTCTGCCCTCGATCAGATAGGACGCCAAGGTGAACGGGGCGCCGGCGAAGCCGATCAGCGGCGTGGTGCCCAGTTCGGCCACGGACAGACCGACAGCCTCGCGGATTGGACGCAGCGCATCGGGCTCCAACTCGGGCAGCGACGCCACCTCGGCCGCACTGCGGATCGGCGCGGCCATGACCGGGCCGACTCCGGGCTCGATCTCGACCTCGATCCCAGCCAGTTTCAGGGGCACGACGATGTCGGAGAAGAAGATGCCGGCATCTACATCGTGTCGGCGCACCGGCTGGCAGGTGATCTCGGCGGCCATCGCCGGGTTCAGGCAGGCGCCCAGCATGGTGGTGCCTTCGCGAAGCGCCCGATACTCCGGCAGCGACCGGCCCGCTTGGCGCATGAACCATACCGGTCGGCGGCTCACCGGCCGTCCGGTGTAGGCGCACAGCAGCGGTGAGTTGAGGGTCAATCCGGTGAGCAGCGGATGGTTGGCAGGCAGTCGGTAGGTCACGAACGGGCCTCCACCTCAGCGTGAGGATCGACATCGATGCCGAACAGGGTGTGCAGGGCGTGTTGGTAGTCGTCCAGGTCTCCGGCTCGAGCCAATTCGGCGGCCCGCAGTGAGGGTGTGTGCAGCAGTGCGTTCGACACTCGGCGCAAGGAACGAGCCACGGCGGAGGCCGTCTCGGCGTCGTAGCGGCGTGCGGCAGCCTCGATTTCGCGCTCGATGAACTGGCTCACATGGGAACGCATCGCCGTCACGGCCGGGGTGGCTGCACGCCCGGATTCGAGATGCTGGTAAGTGTCCACGCCGCGGGTCACGAGATCCCGGGCGGCCAGGACGGCTGCGCTTTGTTCGGCCGGCGCGTGGGCGCCGATCTCATCAAGGTCGATCAGATCGACGCTGACTAGATTCGCTGCCGCAGCCGCGACATCGCCGGACAGCGACAGATCCAGGATCGGCAGTAGCGCACTGTCTGGGCCGCGAGCGCTGTCGAGCAGGTCGACGGTGATGACGGGGGAGTCGCTGTGGTCGCGGCCACTGCAGGTGACGACCAGATCGGCCTCGCCGAGTGCGGCCAGCAGTTGATCGGAGCTGACCGGCTCCACGGGGTGGCTCGCGGCGAAGCGATCGGCTCGGCCACTGCGGGAGTAGACCGACAGATCGGTGCACTCCAGGCGCATCAAGGTGGCGGTCACAACCCGGGCGTAACTCCCGGTGCCGACCAGCAGCACTGTGCGTCCGGCCAGCGGGAAGTGACGTTCTTCTACGAGGTCGAGGCCTACCGAGGCCACCGAGCGTCCGGCCGCCCCGAGATTGGTTTGGCTGGCGACGGCTTTGCCGGTGGTGAGCGCGGCATGGAAGAGCCGACGCAGGCTGGGTGTGTTGTGGCCCTCGGCGGAGGCGAGGGCGTCGCGCACCTGACCGAGGATCTCGGCCTCACCGACCACCATGGCGTCCAGGCCTGCGGCGACTTCGAGGAGATGCTGAACGGCCATCTGTCCGGCGTGAACCTCGAACTGCTCGATCAGATCGGCGCTGCTGGCGGGCAGTAGTCCGCTGATGGTGTGGAGCACCGCCTCCAGCGAGGAGTGGAACTTGGGAGCATCGAAATAGAGCTCGAACCGGTTGCAGGTGCTCAGCAAGACGAAACCGGCGATCTCTTCACGGTTGAGCAGTTCGGTGGTGATCTGCTGCTCAGCAGCGCTGAGTGCAGCCAGTTCTTCTGAGGAGACCAGGTGGTGACTAATACCCAAAGCGGTGATCGGCACGGTGAGCATGGTAACTCCACTCGGGGCGATGATCGACCATGTCAGGACTCCGTTGCTGCAGTTCACGGCAAGCGGTTTGGAATATTCATTCCCTGTGCGCCATAGTTATGCCATGACGTTTTCGGTTGCGGTGGCTGGCGCCACCGGGTATGCCGGGGGAGAAGCCCTGCGGCTGTTGTTGTCCACTCCTGAGTTCGAAATCGGTGCACTTACTGCTGGATCGAGCGCTGGCAGCCTGCTGCTCAGCCATCATCAGCACCTCACCGCGCTGGGCGACCGAGTGATCCTGGAGACTACCGCCGAGAATCTGGCCGGGCATGATGTGGTGATTCTGGCGCTTCCACACGGAACCTCGGCCGCCATTGCCGCGCAATTGGGGCCTGACATCTTGGTGGTTGACGCCGGTGCTGACCACCGACTCATCGATCCCGCCCAGTGGCGGCAGTTCTATGGCACCGACCATGCCGGCACCTGGCCATACGGGCTGCCGGAGCTCCCTGGCCAGCGCGACCGACTTGTCGGTACCAAACGCATCGCTGTCCCGGGGTGCTATCCGACCTCGGTAACCCTCGCCCTACTCCCAGCACTCACCGCGGGACTGGTCGATGGAACCGACGTGGTTGCCGTCGCGGCGTCGGGCGCCTCAGGGGCAGGTAAATCCCTCAAGGCCAACCTGCTCGGCTCTGAAGTCATGGGTTCGGCGAGCGCCTACGGCGTCGGCGGAGTGCACCGGCATGTGCCGGAGATCCTGCAGAACTTCGCGGCGCTGGGCGCTGCCACCCCCACGGTGTCCTTCACCCCGGTGCTGGCGCCGATGTCGCGGGGGATCCTGGCCACTGTCACGGCACCGTTGGTGGCTGACATCTCTACTGCACAGGCACGTCAGTCCTACCTCGATGCCTACGCTGCCGACCCGTTCGTCACAGTGCTCCCCGAGGGTGTCTGGCCGCAGACACAGTCGGTCGTCGGTTCCAATGCCGTCCATGTCCAGGTCACCGTGGACACTGCCGCCCGTCGCCTGGTGGCGGTC
>DMIX01000168.1 GCA_003451975.1 Propionibacteriaceae bacterium | reverse complement strand
GATGAAGGCCGATCAACCCCGCCGTTTCTGAATCGCCGCCCACTCGTCGCGCAGCCCCACCGTGCGATGGAACAGTCCGGGGTGGTCCGGATCGGCGGCGAAATACCCCAAGCGTTCGAACTGGACCACATCACCGGAGGGGGTCTGGGCCAAGGTGGCCTCGGCCAGGCAATCGGTGAGGAGTTCGCGGGAGTTGGGGTTGACGTCGTCCAGCGCTTCACCGGTGGCTTCACCAGGAACCTCGGTCACGAACAGTCGCTCGTAGAGAGCAACCGTGATCGGGTGGGCGTGAGCGGTGGAGACCCAGTGCATGGTCGACTTCACCTTGCGTCCATCGGGGGCGTCGCCGCCACGGGTGGCCGGATCATAGGTGGCATGAACACAGCTCGGGTTGCCTGCGGGGTCGTGTTCGACGCTGGTCGCGGTGACCAGGTATGCGCCGCGCAGCCGCACTTCGCGTCCGACCGTGAGCCGGAAGAACTTCGGCGGCGGAACCTCGGCGAAATCCTCCTGCTCGATCACCAGTTCGCCGCTGAAGGCCACCTGGCGCGTACCGTCGGCAGGATTCTCGGGGTTGTTGGTCACCTCGAAGTACTCCACCACCGGGTTGCCCTCGGCGTCGGTGGGCCAGTTGTCGATCACCAGGCGCAGCGGGTGCAGTACCGCCATCCGGCGCAGCGAGGTGGTGTTGAGTTCGCGGCGCACATAGGACTCCAGAGCCTCGATGTTCTGCCTACTGTTGGTGCGGGTGGTGCCGATCTCGGTGCAGAAGGCGCGCAACGCCGCCGCCGGGTAGCCACGGCGCCGCAACCCGCGCAGCGTAGGCATCCGGGGATCGTCCCAGCCGTCGACGGTGCCGTCGTTCACCAGCTTCGCCAGCCGCCGCTTGCTGGTCACGGTATGGGTCAGCTCCAGGCGGGCGAACTCGATCTGGACCGGCTTCTCGGCGGGCAGCGGCAACTGTGACAGGTACCAGTCGTAGAGCGGACGATGGGTGTCGAACTCCAAGGTGCAGACGGAGTGGGTGACCTTCTCGATGGCGTCGGACTGGCCGTGCGCCCAGTCGTAGGTGGGGTAGATGCACCAGGTATCGCCGGTACGGAAATGGGTGGAGTGCCGAACCCGGTACATGACCGGATCTCGCATCGACATGTTCTCGTGGTTCATGTCGATCTTGGCGCGCAATACCTTGCTGCCGTCGGCGAACTCGCCCGCGCGCATCCGGGCGAACAGATCGAGGTTCTGCTCGATGCTGCGGGTGCGGTAGGGGCTCTCGACGCCGGCCTTTCCGAAGCCGCCACGTTGAGCCGAAATAGTCTCGATGTCGGAGTCGTCGACGTAGGCCAGGCCCTTCTCGATCAGGTAAACAGCCCAGGCGTACAACTGCTCGAAGTAGTCCGAGGCGTGCAGCACCGAGGCCGGGGTATAACCCAGCCAGCCGATGTCGTCCAGGATCGACTCGAAGTACTCGGCCTCTTCGGTGTCGGGATTGGTGTCGTCCAGGCGCAGATTGCAGATGCCCCCGAACTGCTCGGCGATGCCGAAGTCCACCGTGATGGCCTTGGCATGTCCGATATGCAGATAGCCATTGGGTTCGGGTGGGAACCGAGTCTGCACTCGTCCGCCATAGGTGCCTTGCTCCAGGTCGGTTCGAACCCGGTCGCGGATGAAGTCGTTGGCGGCACCTGTCTGGGTCATGTCGGTCAAGTTAGCACGCTGCGATTGGGGCGGTGCACCGGCTGTAACCCGGCGGATACCTGGGCTTGGCAGGCTTACTCCATGTACCGCTACAACCAACCTCCTGACGAGTTGCGCCTTCCTGCCTCCCTCGGCCTCGATGTCGGACCCGAAGCCGACTTGGTGATCGCTGCGTGGCGGCAAGTGATCCTGGGGTTCACCGACCCCGCCGACTTCGTCGAGGATGTGAAAGAGCAGTTTTCACTGCCTGATGCCATCCTCACCGCGGCCTTCGAGACAGTGCTGGCGGCACGCGCCGAACAACAGGCCGGATACGGCGAGGATGCCAAGACGTCGTTGAATGCCGCCTTCGAAGCCCTCAACGAGGCAGGGATTCTGGCCCTGGAAGGGTTCTCCTGCTGCACCGATTGCGGAAACCGGGACATCCGCGACTATCTCGGCACCGACAGTGGCTACCGCGGCTATGTGTATTACCACGCCGGTGATGCTGAGCACTTGGTCGACCACGGCCATGTGGAGATCTCCTACGGTGCTGCTTTGGATCAACTGATCGATCGCGACGAGTACGAGAAGCTGCTGCCCGAAGGCAAGCAGTGGTGGTACGAGCAGGTGTCGGTGGAGTTCATGCGTGATCAGGTGCTTCCGATCCTGCAGGCCCACGGCATCACCGTCGAATGGAACCGCGAGTTCGACAGCCGTCCCTTGCTGACCAACGTGGACTACTACGTCGAGGTGTAACCCGAATCCGACCGGTAGGCTGAGCGGGCTATGACTTCTGATGCTCCTCGGCTGCGCGTCGCGCCCTCACCTACGGGTGATCCGCACGTGGGTACGGCCTACATGTCGTTGTTCAATCTCGCCTTCGCTCGGGCGACCGATGGGAAGTTCGTGCTGCGGATCGAAGACACCGATCGGGCGCGCTACCGGGAGGACTCCGAACAGCAGATCTACGACACACTGCATTGGCTGGGACTGGGCTGGGATGAGGGCCCCGACTGTGGTGGGCCCTACCAGCCGTACCGGCAATCGGAGCGCCTGGATACCTACCGCCCCTATGTGGACCAATTGGTCGCCGACGGCCACGCCTACTACTGCTGGTGCTCCTCAGAACGCCTTGCCGAGATGCGAGCAGAGCAGCAGCGCAGCAAGACTTCGGTGACCGGCTACGACCGGCTGTGCTACGGCAAGACCCGAGATGAGCGCGCCGCCCTGCCCGGCTTCAGCGAGACTCCCGTGGTGCGCATGCTGATCCCCGACGACATCGCGTTGAGTTTCACCGACCTGATCCGAGGTGAGGTGAACGCGCCGCACCCCGATGATCAAGTGATCCTCAAGGCCGATGGGTTCCCCACCTATCACCTGGCGGTGGTCGTGGACGACCATCTGATGGGAATCACCCACGTGGTGCGCGGCGAGGAGTGGATCTCCTCGACTCCGAAGCACCTGCAGCTCTATCGCTGGCTCGGCTGGGAGGCTCCGGCGTTCGCCCACATGCCGCTGCTGCGCAATACCGACAAGTCCAAGATCTCCAAGCGCAAGAATCCGGCCGCTCGACTCACCTGGTTCGCCGAGCAGGGCTACCTGCCGGAGGCGTTGCGCAACTTCCTGCAGCTATTGGCCTACCCGCCGGTCCACGAGGGCCGCGACATGACCACTTTCGAGGAGTTCGTAGCCGCCTTCGACTGGGCCAAGGTGAATACCACTGGCCCGATCTTCGATCTGACCAAGCTGAACGCGCTCAATGGGGAGTACATCCGTGCAATGGATGCGGCAGAACTCGCTGATCGCATCATCGACTACGCCAATCGCTACGCCGGCTGGGATTCCCCCAGTGAACAGGACCTGGCGCTGCTGAGGGCCGCCACTCCGCTGATCCAAGAGCGGTTGGTTCTGCTCAGCGAGGCGCTACCGAAACTGAGTTACCTTTTCGCTGCCGACGCCGAGATCGTCACCGATCCGCAGGCCTTGGCCAAGGTCGGCCCGGACGCGGCCCGGGTGATCGAAGCCGCCCAGCAGGTGTTGACTGACCTGGGGGAGTGGCGCCACGAGCAGATCCACGAGGCGCTGCGGGTGGCCCTGGTCGAAGGTTTGGAGATCAAGCCGAAGTTCGCCTTCGGGCCGGTGCGGGTGGCGTTGACCGGATCGCTGGTCTCGCCGCCGCTGTTCGAATCCATGGAGTTGCTCGGCCGGGATTCCTGTCTGAGCCGACTGCAGCGACTGGCCGCCGAGTTGTGAGCCGCGTCGTCGCGATCTTCGGTGGCCGCAGCGAGATCGGATCGGCGGTGGCCCGACGGTTGGCGCCTGGGTCCGATGTGGTGCTGGCGGTGCGTCCGGGACCGGTGCCCGAGGCGGTGGCGGAGTGCCTGGCCGCGGGCGCGACCCGGGCAGAAGCCGTTGACTTCGATGCCGACGTCATCGATGCCCAGGAACGCGTCGTGGCGCAGATCGAGGAGCGGTTCGGGCCGATCGAGCTCGCGGTGCTGGCTTTTGGAGTCCTCGGCGATCAGGCGGCCGCCGAGACCGACCCGAGTGCGACAGCGAGAATCCTGCACACCGACTTCGTCGCCCAAGCCTCACTGCTGACCCTGCTGGCTCGCCGGATGCGTCAGCGGGGCCGCGGCACCCTGGTTGCCTTTTCCTCGGTGGCTGGAGTACGGGTCCGGCGGGCCAACTATGTCTACGGCTCGGCCAAGGCGGGTCTGGACGGCTTCGCCTCGGGATTGGCTGATGCCCTGCACGGCAGTGGGGTGCACCTGATCATCGCCCGGCCGGGATTCGTCATCGGACGCATGACCGCAGGTATGGAGCCGGCACCGTTTTCCTCGACTCCCGATCAGGTTGCCGAGGCTGTCGTGCGTCGGATCCGCGCTGGTCGTGGGGTTGAGTTGTGGATTCCGTGGCAGCTTCGCGTCATGTTCGCGGTGGCACCACTGGTTCCTCGGGCGCTCTGGCGGCGGATGCCTCGGTGACGTCCAGGGTCGTCGCCGTGGTCTCTGCGTGGGGGTGCACTGCTTCGACGCGATCAGGTAGCGTCGGCAGCCCCGCTGGCGCCTCCCCGGTGGACAGTCGGATCGCCACGGCGCCGGCGACGATCAAGATTCCGCCGAAGATTTGAATGCCGCTGGGTAGCTCGCCGAGCACGACGGCGGCGATCAATGCGGCGAAGAGTACTTCGGAGAGACTGACGAAACTGGCCAGCCGTTCGCCCATGAGAGCCACGCCGGCCACGCCCAAGACATAGGCCGCCACTGTGGCGGCGAGCACCACTACAGCCAAGGGCACCCACCAGGGAACACTGGCGCCCATCAACTCCACCGGAACCAGGGGAGCGGCATACGGCATCAGTCCCGAAGCCACCAGGATCCCCAGAGCCAAGGCCCCGATCGGGAGCCCGAAGACCGGCAACGCGAAGGCGGGCAGTTGCGAGGGCCGGGCACTGATCAGGAAATAGGCCGCCGCACCGGTCATGGCACCGAAGCCGAATAGCACCCCGAGTGGATCGAGCCGGGCTCCGGTCAGATCGAGGACGCACAGTAATCCCACAACACTGAGCCCAGCTCCGAGCAGGACCAGCCGAGCCGGCGCGCGACGTTGCCGCACCCACGCCAGCGCCACCAGCGCCACTGGGGCCAGGTACTCCAGCAGCAGCGCCACACTCACGCTCATCCGCGAAACCGCCGCAAAGTACATGCCTTGGGCCGTGGCTACGGCCAGCACCCCGAAGGCGACGAACATCGGCCACTCGGCGAATACCTGGCGCAACCGATGACGGAAGATCACCAATCCTGGCGGTAGCAGGATGGCCGCGGCGATGCTGGTGCGCCACAGGACGGCGGCACCGGGCGTCCAGCCGGCCTCCAAGAGTGGTCGCGCGAAGGTGCCCGAAGTGGCGAAGGTCAGCGAGGCTGCCAGTCCCAGCAGAATCCCGGCACCGATATGCTGACGAGGCGTTGTCGCGGGGGAGAAAGAGGCGGACACGAACGGCATTGTCCCTCTCCCCGGGGTGATTTTGCATCCTCGCCGCATGCGTGGGAGAATCGACAGGTTGCTCCGACAAGGACGCCTGCGTTGGCGGCCTTCCGGCAAGTCTGGCGCGCGGGTGCCGGGCCCTACCACGACTCATCAAAAGATTGGTTGTGCGCGGCCCAGAACTGGTCCGACACGCCCGACCTCGGGGGTCGGAGTAACACGGCTCGATCGGAAAGATGCGCCGTTCGAGAATGACGAGAAGAAGGACGAACCAGTGGCGGGACAAAAGATCCGGATCCGACTCCGGGCTTACGACCACGAGGTCATTGACTCCTCGGCGAAGAAAATCGTCGACACCGTGACCCGTACCGGCGCCAAGGTGGCAGGCCCCGTGCCGTTGCCCACCGAGAAGAACGTGTTCTGTGTGATCCGTTCTCCGCACAAGTACAAGGACAGCCGCGAGCATTTCGAAATGCGCACGCACAAGCGGCTGATCGACATCCTCGACCCGACGCCGAAGACCGTCGACTCGCTGATGCGACTCGACCTTCCGGCCGGTGTCGATATCGAGATCAAGCTTCCGTGAGGTCAGTACAGATGAGCGATCGAACTGTGAAGGGCCTGCTCGGCACCAAGCTGGGAATGACCCAGGTCTGGGATGCTGACAACAAGGTAGTGCCGGTGACCGTGATCCAGGCGGGACCCTGTGTGGTCACCCAGATCCGCACCGCTGACAATGACGGCTACTCCGCCGTCCAACTAGGTTTTGGTGCGGTGAAGGCCAAGAAGGTCACCAAGCCGGCCGCGGGCCATTTCGACAAGGCCGGGGTTACCCCGCGCAAGCATCTGGTCGAACTGCGTACCGCAGATGCCAGCACCTACCTCATCGGCCAGGAACTCAATGCTGATGTCTTCTCCGCCGACGATGTGGTGGATGTGACTGGCGTCACCAAAGGTAAGGGCACCGCCGGTGTCATGAAGCGGCATGGCTTCGCCGGTCTGCGGGCCAGCCACGGCGTGCACCGCAAGCACCGTTCCCCAGGCTCCATCGGCGCCTGCGCCACTCCCGGTCACGTCTTCAAGGGCACCCGGATGGCCGGCCGGATGGGTGTGGACAAGGTGACTGTGCAGAACCTGACCGTCCACGGCGTGGATACCGAACGCGGCTTGATCCTGGTGAAGGGCTCCGTGCCCGGTCCCACGGGCACGCTCGTCGTGGTGCGGACCGCGGCCAAGAAGGGTGTGAAAGCATGACCGAAACCCGAACTGTTGCCGTGATCGGCACCAAGTCCGCCAAGGCTGAACTGCCCGGCGAACTGTTCGACGTACAGACCAATGTGCCGCTGATTCACCAGGTCGTGGTGGCTCAGTTGGCCGCAGCCCGTCAGGGCACCCACTCCACCAAGACCCGCGGCGAAGTCGCCGGCGGTGGCGCCAAGCCGTGGCGTCAGAAGGGCACTGGCCGCGCTCGCCAGGGTTCCCGCCGGGCGCCGCAGTGGACCGGCGGTGGCGTTGTTCACGGACCGCAACCGCGCAGCTATGCCCAGCGCACCCCGAAGAAGATGATCGCCGCCGCTTTGCGTGGCGCTCTGTCGGATCGGGCCCGCGATGGTCGGGTGCACGTGATCGACAGCATCGTCGCTGGTGAGGTTCCCTCCACCAAGGCTGCGTTGCAGGCACTGGCCGAGATCGGCGGTGCCAAGCTGCTGGTGGTCCTGGACCGGGACGAGGATGTGGCGTGGCTGAGCCTGCGCAATGTCGCCTCGGTACATGCCTTGGCCGTCGACCAGTTGAACGCCTACGACGTGGTGAACAGCGAGGATGTCGTCTTCACCAGCGCTGCGCTCGCCAGCTTTGTGGCCGGGCCGCTGTCCGGCTCGAGCGAAGTGACTGTGGTTGCCGCCGAGGTGGCACCCGAGCCCAAGGCTAAGGCTGAACCGAAGGCAAAGGCCGAACCCAAGACGAAGGCCGAACCCAAGGTCAAAGCGGCTGCTGCGTCTGATGACGCCGCCGAAGCTGCGCCGAAGGCGAAGGCTGCACCGAAGGCCAAGGCCAAGGCTGAGCCCAAGGAGGAGACGAAGTGAGCGAGCTGAAGATCCGCGATCACCGCGACATCCTGCTGGCCCCAGTGGTCAGCGAGAAGGCTTACAGCCTGCTGGATGAGAACAAGTACACCTTCCTGGTGGCGCCGGACGCCAACAAGACCGAGATCAAGATCGCGGTCGAGGCAGTCTTCGGTGTCAAGGTGACCGGTGTGAACACCGCCAACCGCCAGGGCAAGCGCCGTCGGACCCGTGCCGGCTGGGGCAAGCAGAAGGACACCAAGCGCGCCATCGTGAGCGTCGCTGAGGGTCAGCGCATTGACATCTTCTCCGGGGCCCTCGCCTGAGGCCGCTGGTAGTCAGACAAGGAAAACGAACTCATGGGTATCCGTAAGTACAAGCCGACCACTCCGGGCCGTCGCGGCTCGAGTGTGGCCGACTTCGTTGAACTGACTCGCTCCACGCCGGAGAAGTCGCTACTCGCTCCCAAGCCGAAGACCGGTGGCCGCAACAACTCCGGTCGGATCACCACCCGGCACATCGGCGGCGGTCACAAGCAGGCCTATCGGCTGGTCGACTTCCGTCGCTACGACAAGGACGGCGTCCCGGCCAAGGTCGCTCACATCGAGTACGACCCCAACCGCACCGCGCGCATCGCGCTGCTGCATTACCTGGACGGCGAGAAGCGCTACATCATCGCTCCGCTCGGCCTGGAGCAGGGTGCGATGGTCGAGGCCGGCGAGGGCGCTGACATCAAGCCCGGCAACAACCTGCCGTTGCGCAACATCCCGGTCGGCACCACGGTGCACGCGGTCGAGATGCGTCCCGGTGGTGTAGCCAAGCTCGGTCGTTCGGCCGGTGCCCGGATCCAGTTGGTCGCCCGCGAAGGCAAGATGGCCACGCTGCGACTTCCGTCCGGCGAAATGCGCATGGTGGACGTGCGTTGTCGCGCCACGGTCGGTGAGGTCGGCAATGCCGAACAGTCCAACATCAACTGGGGTAAGGCCGGCCGCAACCGCTGGAAGGGCATCCGCCCGACCGTGCGCGG